>JBBDRC010000275.1:0-2681 GCA_040905625.1 Kiritimatiellia bacterium | reverse complement strand
CATCCAACTGTTTGGCCAGCGCGGTCATGGAACGCTTGACCAGCGGCAGCCGGTTCGACGAATTCATGGAGCCGGAAACATCCAACAGGAACACCAGATTCAGAGCGGGCCGTTCCTCCGCCGGAATCTCGCGTCCTTTCAGCGCGATGCGGACCAACTGATGTTCCGGTTTCCAGGGAGCGGGCGCAAGTTCCATGGCGGCCGCAAACGCCTCTCCATCCTCCGGGGCTGCGGTGTCGTAGGGGAAATAGTTGATCATTTCCTCCACGCGGACCGCATCCGGCGGGGGAAGGTTACCCTCTTTCAGAAATTTCCGCACAATGGAGTAGGAGGCCGTATCCACATCAATCGAAAAGGTCGAAAGCGGATGATCCGCGACCCGGCGGAACGTGTTGGGACGAATGACATCAAAATCATCCAGACTCGGGCTGATCACGGATCGGGTCACGGGGCTTTCGCGCCCATCCTGTCTTCGGGATCGACGGGGCGCAGGGGCGCGTCCACTGTATAAACCATTCATCACCACCGGAGAGGAGACATCCAACATCCGTTCCGAAAGGCTGTCCAGATTTTGTTCTTCCGGAACCGGTATCTGTTCCATTTCAGTGTCCGTCACTTCCCGTCTTATATCAGAAGGAGCGCGGGTACGGTCTTTGGGGCCGGGCCCTCCTCCAAAGGGATCCCCCGTACCTTCATCCATCTTGAACGCCGCCCTCTCACCCGTTTCTTCATCCGCCGGAGCCGGAGACGTGGCGTCCGCTTCATAAGCCCGCACATCCGATTCGTCCATCACCACTGAAAACGGAGGCGAAAGCTTGAGCGTCAGTTGATACCCCAGCAATCCGATCAGCAGCGCCGCCGCGGCCGCCAGTGGCAGACGCCACTGTGTCTGCCCGCGACCCGGTTTGCGGGCGGCCTGATGAATTCGCTCTTTCTGCAGAGGGGCCATGCTTAGATCCGGATCCTGACCGAACGAATCGCTGAGCAGCCCGCACAGCTCCCGCAGTTCCTCCACTTCGGCGCGGGCATCCGGGTTTTCCGCCAGTTCGGCCTCCAGTTCCAGCCGCTCCGCTTCGGTGACTTCATTCAGCACATAGGCTGTCCATTTGGGATCATTGGGTGTGGTGTTCATGACTGTACTCCTGATAAAGTGTGTATGCGTTCCCGCAGAGTTTTGATGCCGGTATGAATGAGAAATCCCACATTGCCTTCGGAGATGCCGAGCACCTCCGAAATTTCGCGATAGCTCATTTCCTGTTGAAATTTGAGCTGGATCACCTCCCGTTGCCGTTCCGGCAGACGATTCAACAGTTCGGTAACCCGGTTCAATCGCTCTTGCAGCGCGTTTGGAACCGCACCCTCCCCGGAGGAGGCGTGCCGATCCACATGTTCAGGGGTCATTTGTTGCATAGGTTTCTCCTTTTTCTTCAAATCAAACACCCGGCTGCGGCAGACCCGGAACAGCCAGGGGGCCTCGTGCCCCTCCACTTTGGACCGGTCCGCCCTGCATAAACGCAAAAATGTTTCCTGAACCGCATCCCGGGCCATCGCCTCGCTCCCCGCCAGTCGACAGGCATACCGACACAAACCCTTCTCGTGGGTTTCCACTAATTGCGTGATCCAGGCTTCAGTATCCATGCTTCATCCAGGCTCGGGTTGTGTCGTTTCGTTTCATCTGTCTTCCCTACATACGATTCCCGGCCGCAAAACGTTAGAGTTATTTTCACAAATCCTTTTTTTTAATGCATCGTGACATCCGCCCTCTTTCGTTTATAAGCAATGAGCATGTCCGAAATCCCCTCCAGCTTTTTATCCGCCTGCGACGAACAGGGCCTCCACCCCTCTCCCGCCCAATTGTCCTTGTTGCAGGCCTATGTGGAGCGGTTGCTGGAAGTGAACCAACACATGAATTTGACTGCGGTCCGGGATGCGGAGGGGGTGTGGATGCGGCATATATTCGACAGTCTGCTGCTGGTTCCTGAATTGAAGGCCGATTTGGATCAGCGGGCTCTGGATTTGGGGAGCGGCGGGGGATTTCCCGGAATTCCGCTGGCCATTATGCGACCTGACATGCAGTGGACACTGGTGGACTCGGTGGCCAAAAAAGTTCGGTTTCTGAACGAACTGGCCCAAACCCTGGGATTACCCAACGTGCGAACGCTGTCGGAGCGCGCGGAGGTGCTGGGACGGGATTCTGAGCACCGCGAATGCTATCACCTGGTCACCGCCCGGGCGGTGGCGCGGTTGCCGGTATTGCTGGAATTCACCATACCGTTCCTGCGGGTGAACGGGCTGTTCGCCGCCATGAAGGGCGAACAGGCGGCAAAGGAACTGAAGGAATCCCGGCGCGCAATCGAACGCCTGTCGGTAAAACTGCTGCGGAGTCAGGCTCAACCCGGAGGCGGCCATCTGCTCTGGTTCAAAAAGCGCCGCCCCACCCACTCCGCCTATCCGCGCGCGGTCGGCATTCCTTCACAAAAACCGCTTTAGAGAAAGATTTCCGGCAGCGGCTGTTCACGGTCATGGGCAATGAACAGGTAGGCGTTCTTCTCATCATTCCACTGCAGGGCTTCGCGATGATGCAATTTCAGGCGTTTGGGGGGATTTGATTTATCCAACGTCAGACTCTTGGCACAGGTGACAAACAAATGCGCCACCCCCTGTTCGGTATCAAAACAGAT
>JBBDRC010000274.1:0-2747 GCA_040905625.1 Kiritimatiellia bacterium | reverse complement strand
AGACCTTTCGCGAGGTCGTGGGTCAGTCGCATGTGACCGATACCCTGGGCCGGGCTATCGATCAGGAAAGGGTGGGACACGCCTATTTGTTTGTGGGATCGCGGGGAACCGGGAAAACCACCATGGCCCGCATTTTCGCGAAATGCTTGAACTGTGAAAAGGGGCCTTCGCCTGAACCCTGCAACACCTGTGCGCGCTGCCGGGAAATCACCGCCGGAAATTCCATGGATGTGCTGGAAATCGACGGCGCCAGCAACAACAAAGTGGAGCATGTCCGCGAAATCCGGGAAAACGCCAAGTTCGGCACCAATAATTCCCGCTTTAAGATTTATCTGATTGACGAGGTGCACATGCTCACCCCCGGGGCGTTTAACGCGCTGTTGAAAACCCTGGAGGAGCCTCCGCCCCACGTCAAATTTCTGTTTGCGACCACGGAACCGCAGAAAATTCCGGACACCATCCTCTCCCGCTGTCAGCGTTTTGACCTGCGGCGGATCCGGGCCAAAGATATCACCGGCCGCTTGTTGGAAATTTGCAAAGCGGAAAAAGTGGAAGTGGAGGAAAATGCCCTGCTGGCCATTGCCCGGGGGGCGCGGGGGGGCATGCGGGACGCGCTGTCCTCCATGGACCAATTAATTTCCTTCCGGGGGAAATCGCTCCGGGAAGAGGATGTGTTGGCGGTATTCGGTCTGGTGTCGCAGAAGCATCTGGAATCACTGGCCGCCTCTATTCTGCAGCATGATATTCCGGGCATCCTGGAGGCGATTTCTGAATTCGACGAAACGGGGAAAGATCTGGAACGGGTGCTGGTGGATTTGGTTATTCACATGCGGCATGTGCTGGTTCAGGCCTACAGCCCGGAAGGGGGGCTGCTGGATGAATTACCGGATATTCAGGCGGAGGTCATTCGGGAGCAGGCGCACTACGTCAATCCCTCCCGGGTTTCCTCCCTGTTGGAGAAACTGATTGGTGCCGCGGAGCAATTGAAATATTCATTGTCCAAGCGCACCCTGTTGGAGACTTCTCTGATCTCCGCCGCACGCACCGCCCATTTCGCCACCTTGGACGAGGTCTGGAAGCAGGTGGATCTCCTGAAATCGGGTTTGCAGGATCCGACCGGCGAAAAAAAAAAGAGCTGACACGGTCTGAACCCGAAAAACCGAAGGACGCAGTCCCTCCACCCGGCAAGGCGGAACCCGTTTCGGAGCCCGTCCCCCCCCCCGAAAAGGTCCTTGAAATGGAGCCGGAGAGGCCGGAACCTTCGCCGCCTCAACTGGATTCGGACCGGGAACTTGCGGATCTGCGGGGAGAATGGCCGGACATTGTCGAAAAATGTCTGGTGATTCAGCCGTTGTTGCGACGGGATTTGCGGGACTCCTGGCCGCTGCGGATCAGCGAAAGCACCCTCACGATCGGATTTGACCCGGAGTTTTCCGGCGAGATGGAGGAGGTCATGCAACTGGATCACGGGGGACTCCACCACTTTTTTTCCGAGAAAATGGGTCGTCCCGTCCGCATTCTGTACGAGGTGATGAAAGAGGCGGTGACCTGGTCGCATCATTCGCCAGGCGAAGAATCGGATGCCGGAGAAGAAACAGATGTCGCAACAGGTGCGAACGGCGAAATGACCTCGCGGGACTGGCTGCGGAACAAAACCATCCGGCAGGTGCTGGAGGTTTTTCATGGTGACATTATTGATATTCAACAGTAATCGTACGTACAAAGGAGAACAAACATGGCAAATATGATGAAAATGCTGAAGCAGGCGCAGGATCTGCAGGCTCAAATGAAAAAGGTGCAGGAGGAGTTGGCGGAGCGCGAGGTCTCTTTTTCCTCCGGCGGCGGCATGGTGAGCGTGACCGCGACCTGTGACGGTTCGGTCAAATCGATTCACATCGATCCCAAAGTGGTGGATCCCGCCGAAGTGGAGATGCTGGAGGATCTGGTGGCCGCTGCGGTTCAGGGAGCTGTGGACCTGGGAAAGCAGACTATGGCGGATGAAATGGGCAAATTAACACAGGGACTGAACATACCCGGGATGCCCTTCTAATATGCCCGAAGCCCTTCAACAACTGATTCGCGCGCTGTCGCGTCTTCCCGGTATCGGCAAACGCACCGCCGAACGCATGGCGTATCGTCTGCTGTTGCGGAATCAGGACCAGTTGCGCGAGTTGCAGGCGGCTCTGGAGCGTGCGGGCAGGGAACTCACCCTGTGTGACCGCTGTGGAAATTTAACCTCCCATGACCGGAATCCCTGTCGCATTTGTACGGACAATTCCCGCAATGCCAAACTCCTGTGCGTGGTGGAGGGTGCTCCGGATATTCAGTTGCTGGAGCAGGCGGGCACCTACCCGGGGGTGTATTATTGTCTGCGGGGAAAGATCTCTCCCATGCAGGACGAAACGGTGACCCGGGGAATCCTGGAAAAATTAATGGCCCGCATACGGGAGGACGGGGTGGAGGAGGTGCTGCTGGCGTTGAACACCGATGTGGAGAGCGACGCGACCTGTTCGATGTTGGCGGAGGTGCTGCGCCCCCTGGGGGTGAAAGTGACCCGGCTGGCCTTCGGGCTGCCCGCGGGCAGCGGCATCGCCTACAGCGATCCGGTGACCCTGCAGCGGGCGATGAAAGGACGTCAACCCGTATAACCTCACAAAAAAAAACTCTCTGTATGCGGACATACAGAGAGTTAAAAATGGCTCCAGCGGTAGGACTCGAACCTACAACCTAGTGATTAACAGTCACCC
>JBBDRC010000273.1:0-16809 GCA_040905625.1 Kiritimatiellia bacterium | reverse complement strand
GCCGCCATCTGCATGGCTCCGTGACTTCTCCGTGATCTTCGTGGTTTCTTCTCTTTCTCTTTCGTAATTCGTCAGTGTTTATCATGGAATTCTTAACGTTCATTCAAAAAAAATGGGGATTGTCCTGGTTCACACCGGTTGATTACCGCCAGTAGATGTGAGAAGGTTCCACCCGTTGTCCGGCAAAGCCATCCGTTGGTTTATCTCTTTTATCCGGAAATTTCTTTCCAGCAGGCCATTACGACCTTAGTATTGTGATGGAGACACGATACTATGAATGAAAACGTACAATTTTTAAAAGAACACCCGGTTTTTCAGCGTTTGAGTGAAATTTATCTGCACCAATTGGCTGAACACATGGAGGTGCTCAACTTGAATGCGGGGAGCACGTTATTTGAAGAAGGGGAATCCGCGGAGCTGTTTTACATTGTGATGGAGGGCACGGTGGATCTGTATGCCCGCATCCCCGCAGACGAAGAGGAATGGGTGCAGTTGATTGATGTGGGCGAGGTGATTGGCTGGTCCTGGCTGGTTCCACCCTATCGCTGGGCCTTCACCGCCAAGTCACGGGAAGGAGCTATGCTGATGCAGTTCGATGCCAAAGCGATACGGGATCTTTGCGAACGTGATCCGGCCTTTGGCTACGGCACCATGAAGCAAATTTGCTCCCTGATGCTGGATCGCCTGCACACGATCCGTGCCCAAATGGGCGCCCGGATCCATAAATTGCAAAATAAATCGTAATCCATCACCCAAACCGGGATTTGAGGAGTACGGGTCATCATTCCGCCCGCGTTCCGAAATCGGGATACTGGAAGTTCGGTGAAAAAGAGTCCAGTGACAGAGGATCCTTTCAGACCGACAGGCAGGAATGCCTGTCTCACATTCAAATGACTCCTGATATTCCTGCAGCCACCGCGTGATGCGTGAATACAAATGTCCTTCATGTTTGGAACTGGACCCGGAGGCGCTTGTGGGATACTGTTTGCTCACACATTCAACATTCGATTTGAAGGAACGCTCATGAGATCACGCGACGGCAAAAAAGAATTCTATTTTCAATTAGTGGCTTTGGGGATCATTCTGGTGGTGGTACACAGCCTGTTCGCCCTGATGATTCGTCCCCGTGCGGATCTGTGGAACGCCGCCCGGTCCGAGCAGGTGGAGGCGGGTGAGGAGGGGGCGTCCACTCCGCCCCTGTCCGTGATCCTCAAAGACTACGAGCAGGAAGCCTGCACGATTCTGTTTTTCTGGGCACTGGCCATTATGGGATTCAAGGCGCGTCAGTTGAACGCGGATATGTCCCTGATGGATCGGGATTTTGTGCAGGTGGAGGGGCAAAAACGAATTCTGCCGCAGGATGCCCGGGAGTTAAGCCGTCGTCTGCAGGCGTTGCCCGACACCCAGCGGCGGGCGCTGCTGCCCCGGGCGCTGCTGGCGGCGTTGCACCGGTTTGAATCCACCCGGAATGTGCAGGATGTCTCGGAAACCGTGAATCAACTTTGCCTGTCAGAGGGGGATCGACAGGAATCCGAACTGAGCATGATCCGCTATATTGCCTGGGCGATTCCCAGTATCGGGTTCATCGGCACCGTGCGGGGGATCGGGCTGGCGCTTTCCAATGCGCAGGCCGCAGTGGAAGGAGATATCGGTCCGGTTACCCTGAATCTGGGCACCGCGTTCAATTCCACCTTGATTGCGCTCTGCCTCAGCATTTTCCTCATGTTCGCGGTGCATCAATTGCAATTGCAGCAGGAACGGTATGTGTTGGATGTGCAGGACGAGGCGGAGCGGAAATTGATTCGTCAACTGCACATGACCCGGGAGCCACAGGTATGAGGCTGCTGGATCTGAATCCTCTGAATCTGGGGGAGGCGGGGAAGGGGACTCAGCCCGGACTTTCCTCTTACGTGAACCGGACCTGGCTGCATGGTCAGGCCGCCTTTGATCACTCCCGGGAAGATCCGCAGTCCACCCGCTTCGACAGTTGGGAGGATCTTAATCTGGATCCGGTGTCGCTCCCGGGAACACCCCGCCATCTCGCCGATCTGGCGGCGGAGCAGTTGCGGACTCTCTGTCCCGACCTCCGGCGGGACTCCTGGGCGGTGTGTGCGCCGGGTCATTGGGATAAAACCCAACTTCGGCTGTTTCTGGGTGTGGCGGGGGAGTGCGGAATGGATGTGCGGATTCTGTTTCCACGCGCCCTGGCCCTGACCGCTGAATTGCCTGTGGATGCGGACGCATGGACGGTGTGGGAGTGGCAGTGGGGTCGTCTCAACCTGTTGAAACTGCAACGGGATGCCGATGGCTGGCAGGTGGCTGAAACGCGGCGTATACCCGACGGGGGTGTGCTTGAGTTCTTCCGCCGCGAGGCACGCCTGATTTCCACGTTGTCCCTGGAACGTCACCGGGTGGATCCCCTCTACACCGGCACCAGTGAGCAACAGGTTTTCGGTGGATGGTGGAACCACCATTTTCATGGCACCGCCTGGCAGTTTCATGCGGGGGGCGTGCAGATGGATTTCAGCACTGAACGGGAAATCCTGCGGGACGTGCATCACGACTGGCTGCGTCAGCATCACTTTTCCGATTCGGAACATCTGACAATCCCCGCCGCATTGAAGCACAGTCTGGGCTGGGAGCGGTGCCGGTCGGAGTCCGGCGACCTCTCCGGGGTGCTCAAAGCGCTGCCGGAGCCGACCGCGCCCGGAGCCCGGTTGAAAACATCCGTCCTGTTTCCGGAGTCCTAGGCATGGCACGCCGACGCACATTCACGGTGTTCAACCTCTCGTTTCTCGACAGCATCTGCTGCGGATTCGGGGCGGTCATCCTGTTGTTTGTGCTGATCAATGCCAGTGCCGCGCGGAACCGTGAGGAATTGGCCAAAGATTTACGGGGAGAGGTCAGCCGGATCGAAGTGGAGATTTTGAAATTGGAGAAGGAAAAAGTGCTGGCCCGCAACGCGCTGGACGAGGTGATCGAGGAGACGGCGGAAACCCGGGGACTCAGTCGCGAGATCATTCGGGAAATCGAGGAAAGCAAAGAGGAACTGGCCAAACACGAAGGAGACACCCTGGCGACCAAAGAACATGTGAACCAGCTCAAGACCGATTTGTTGAGTTTGGAGGAGGGGATAAAGAGACTGAAGGCCGGTGCCGAATCGGAGGACCCCGGGGAGGCCGCCATGGCCTTCGTCGGGGACGGGCGGCGGCAATACGTGACCGGACTGCAGCTTAATGGGGCGAGAACTCTGGTGCTGGTGGACAGCTCCGCCAGTATGTTGGCCGAAAGGGTGGTGGATGTGTTACGGGTGAGAAATCTACCGGTGGAAGAGCGGGGGTCCGCCCCGAAATGGATTCAACTCCGCCGCACCGTGGACTGGCTGTTGGCCAAGATGCCGATGGAGGGTCTGTTTCACGTGGCCCTGTATGATCAGGAAACCGTTCCGTTGCTGGAGGGAAACACCGGGTGGTGGGATGCCGCCGACCCCACTCTGCGTAAACAGGCCTCGAAAGCACTGGCCGAAAAAACACCCACGGGGGGAACCAGTCTGCACCGGGCCTTCGCCTACGCCGCCGCGCTGGATCCGCCTCCGGACACCATCATTCTCCTGGCCGATGGATTGCCGACGATGGGGGATGCCGCGCCGATGGTGCGGCGGTCGGTGAGCGGATCCCGGCGGGAATCCTATTTTGCGGACGCTGTGAACCGGTTGCCCCCGGGGGTGCCGGTCAACACTCTGCTGTTTTACATGGAGGGTGACCCCATGGCCGCGCCGCTGTATTGGCGGTTGGCCGTGAACACCCGCGGCAGCCTGTTAAGCGTCACCAAGGACTGGCCATGATCCGTCGACGGCGAAAACGGGAATTTGAACTGTTCAGTCTCAGCTTTCTGGACTGCATCTGCTGCGGATTCGGGGCGATCATTCTGCTGTTTGTGCTCAGCAAAGCCGGGGAACCCATTGTAATTGAAGGGGTGCGTGAGGATTTGACGGGACTGCTTCGGGATTTGCAGGAGCAGTTATTCGAACTGCGGGGAGAAGTCACGGTGTTGAACCGGGAATTGCCCGGAAAAAAGGAGCAGTTGAGTGAAGAGGAATCCCGTCTGGCCCGCTTGCAGGGGGATTTATCGGAGATTAAAGGAGAATTCGCCGCCAGTCGGGACATGGCGCAGGTGCAGAACCTTATCGAGAACCAACTCGCGGAGGCCCGACAAACCCTGACCGAGGAGATGAGGCGGTTGTTGGCGCAGCAACGCACACCGCCGCCCGAGGATGCCCCCATCGCCGGGATACCGGTGGACAGCGAGTACGTGATTTTTGTCATCGACACCTCCGGCAGCATGGTGCAACACGCCTGGCCGCGTATGATGCGCAATTTGGAGGAAATTCTCGATGCCTATCCGCAGTTGAAAGGTTTGCAGGTGATGAATGACATGGGGCAATACCTGTTTCCGCAGTACGCCGGAGAATGGATACCCGACACCCCGGGGCGACGCCGGGCGGTGTTGAATCTGTTGCGGACCTGGTGGCCTTTCAGCAACAGTTCTCCCGTGGAGGGCATCGAGGAGGCGATTCGGCGACACGCCACCGATTCGGATAAAATCAGCATCTACGTGATGGGTGACGAATTCAGCGGCGGCCTCGGAAACATGACCCGGGTGATGAGCCGGGTGGAACGCTTCAATCGCGGACGGGAAGGAGAGCAGCGGGTGCGCATTCACGCGGTCGGATTCCCTGTGGTGATCATGCAGTCCATCAGTTTCAGTAACACCGGCCTGATGTTTTCCATGCTCATGCGGGAAATCTGTCATCGAAACGGCGGCACCTTTATAGGACTCAATCAATGAAATCACCACGACTCTTCTGGACCCTCCTCTTCATCGGCATGATCCTGATCGCATTGCTGGGAGTTGTGTTTTTGTAGGAGTACTCAGTCACCATTCATCAAGTCGGGTTGAGTCATCGTGATTCATGTATGTTTTGATAAACGTTCATCATAAATTCAGGACTTCGGGATGGGAGATCGGAGATGGGAGATTGCTTTAACTCTCGAAATCCACCACCCGCCGTTCTGTGACGATTTGTTTGACAAAACCGACCACCACCTGGTGGGCGGGGTGGTTCTGATACCGATCCAGCGCGTCCCAATCCGCGAAAGTGGTGAGGAGAACCACATCGGATGCCGCGTCGCCTGGCTTAGCGTTGATGCCGACATTCAGGGAGAGGATTTCCTCAATATGGGCCGGAAGCGCCTCGAGGTCCGCCTTCAGTTTTTCCATCAGTTCGGATTTGTCCAGACCCAGAGCCTGGTCCTGAATTTTCCATTGTACGACGTGGGTGATCATGAGGGGTGGTTGAGTGGTTGAGTGGTTGAGAGGTTGAGTGGGTGAAGCCCGCGTTTGGGAGCTCCGCGACCATCACGCGGTTGAGTGGTTGGTCCTTCTTCGCTGCGCTTTGCCGGGACAGGGTGGGCGGGGCATTAAGACCGCAGGCGATTGGGAGGCGGCAGGATCTTGTCGGTCAGTGCCCCTTCGCTGGCGGTGGTGACGGTGGCGGCGTATTTAGCCAGCACCCCGGTTTTCACTTTCGCTTTGGGCAGTTTCAGTTTGTCCAGCCGTGCTTTGATTTCTTTTTTCTTCACATGCAGCTTCAACTCGGCGGTTTCAGCGTTGATGGAAATTTCATCGCCGTTTTTAACAATGGCCAGCGGACCGCCAATGGCGGCTTCGGGAGTGATGTGTCCGACCACAAACCCGTGACTGCCCCCGGAGAAGCGTCCGTCGGTGATCAGTGCCACATCTTTGCCAAGTCCTTTACCCATCACCGCACTGGTGGGGGAGAGCATTTCCCGCATACCGGGTCCGCCCACGGGGCCTTCAAAGCGGATCACGATGACATGCCCCTTCTGAATGGTGCCGTCCAGAATGGCCTGCAGGGCCTTTTCCTCGGAACTGAACACTTTGGCGGTTCCCTTGAAATACAACCCCTCCTTGCCGCTGATTTTCGCCACCGCGCCCTCGGGAGCGAGGTTGCCGCGGAGAATGACCAGATGACTTTCCGCTTTGATGGGGTTGTTGAAGGGACGGATAACATCCTGTCCTTTCGGATAGGCTTTCACTGGGCGCAGATTCTGCGCCAGCGTTTTACCGGTGACCGTCAGGCAGTCTCCGTGCAATAAACCTTTCCGCAACAGGATTTTCATCAGCGGTTGAACGCCGCCGATTTTGACGAGTTCGTTCATGACGTATTTCCCGCTGGGCTTGAGGTCGGCGAGCACCGGAACCTTTTTGCCGATGCGGGTGAAATCGTCGAGACTGAGTTTGACCCCCATGGTCCAGGCCATGGCCAACAGGTGAAGCACCGCGTTGGTGGATCCGCCCAGGGCGCACACCATGGTGATGGCATTCTCGAAGGCCTGTTTGGTCATGATCTTTTTGGGAGTGAGATCCTGTTTGATCAGTTCCATCACTGCTGCGCCCGCCGCCCGGCAGTCGGCGGCTTTTTCAGGGGAAATTGCGGCCTGTGAGGAACTTCCCGGCAGACTCATGCCGAGCGCTTCAATGGCGGAGGCCATGGTGTTGGCGGTGTACATGCCGCCGCAGGAGCCGGGTCCGGGGATGGAAACCTCTTCGATTTGCTGCAGTTCCTTGTCGTCAATATCCCCCCGGGCGTGGGCGCCCACGGCTTCGAAGACCGAAACGATATCCACGTCTTTCTTTTTGTGTTTTCCGGGAAGGATGGTGCCGCCGTAGACAAATATGGCTGGCCGATTCAGCCGGGAAATGGCCATCATGCAACCCGGCATGTTTTTATCACAGCCGCCGATCGCGATCAGACCGTCAAACATTTGACAACCCGCCACGGTTTCAATGGAGTCGGCGATCACTTCGCGGGAAACCAGCGAGTAATGCATCCCGTCGGTTCCCATGGAAATGCCGTCGGAAATGGTGATGGTGTTGAAAATGATTCCCTTGCCGCCCGCTTTGTCCACCGCGTCATTTGATTCACGTGCGAGCTGGTCAATATGCATATTGCAGGGAGTAACCATGCTCCAGGTGGAGGCGACCCCGACCTGAGGCTTTTCAAAATCCCCGCGTCCGAAGCCGACCGCATGCAGCATAGCCCGGCTGGCCGCGCGTTCGGGCCCCTGGGTAATTTGAGAAGAGTAGGGGCGGTCCGGATTTGATTTTTTGTATTTTTTAGCTGACATGTGGGTACTCCAATCGTGAATGGGCAATAGGTCCTATTTCCTATACACCTTCAAACTCTCCCGTCCAGTGAAATCGAAAATCAGAGAGCGGAAAGGGGCGCATCTCAGAATTGGTATAACCTCATAACATTTTGATTTCAGCCACAAGAAGTCACAAAAAGAGGCTTGGAGGTTCAACCACAAAAGGCACAGAAAGCACAGAATCTTCCTGTTCCTGTAAAAAATCCCAAACTCTTGTGTGAGACCTCCTAATCGTAATCGTAATCTTAATCGTAATCGTAATCGTAATCGAACGTGGCATATCGATTCTGATTACGGTCACGATCACGATTATGAGGTTGAGTCTCTTTCCTCAAAGCTTGCCACGCGGAACGCGTGGTTCGACTCCGTCGTTGGCGTGGCTGACCTTTGATCCTCAGACTGAGACAGACATTCCCGGCTGTCGGTTGGTGAAGATGCCGGTCACCGGGTCCGGGTTTCATATCAAAAATCATACGGTTTGAATCGATTTTCCGGGATGGATTTCTATAGTAAATGTATGCAATTAACTTCTGATTATTTTATTGAGCATCTTTTGGAATTAAACACCTGGTGGGAACCGTTTGTGGATTGGGAAGGCGGGGGGATATTCGCCAACGTGGAGCGATACAGTCGGACACCCCGCGGAACCCGCAAGGAATTACTGCCCCATATGCGGCAGATGTACAATTATTCGGCGGGGCATGAACGGGGGCATCCACGCGCGGAATCGATCGCCCGGCATCTGTACGAAACTCTGGATTCCGTTTTCCCTGATCGGGAAGGTGCTCTCTTTCTCACCACCAAACAATATGAACAGACGCAGTGGGAAGTCGATGCCTATATGAACGCCTATGTCGTTCTGGGATTAAGCCGGTTTGCCCGGACCTTTGAGGAGCGGGCCGCCGCAGTGCGGGCGCTGGAGGTCTATCGTCAACTGGATGCGGAATTCACCCATTATCCGCTGGCTGAAAATGGAAGCTGGTTTTCGCGGGATTCGGACTCGAAGGACTGTCGGGTTAAATCGGATAACGGGGTGCTGCACCGTTGCGAAGCCGCGTTGAATCTGTATCGGGCCCTGTCTGGCACGGCACCGGATTTGCTGGAGACGTATGGTGACTATCTTCGCGGGGAAATGCAGGCGATGGTTCATTTTTTCATTACCCGGATCGCCCGACCCGAAGAAGGGTACACCGTGGAGGGGCTTAAGGATGACTGCACCCCGGAACTCTATCATGAGGATTCGCGGCAAAGTCTGGCGCATGGTTTTGAATGGATTGGATTTTGCTTTGAGATGGAAACACACTGCGGATTGACTATTGATTTTCTGGACACCTCGGGACGCCTGCTGGTGGAGAAGACTCTGATCAACGGGCTGGCTCCGAACGGGTGCTTTCGCAATGATTTTGTTCCCCGCTACCGTACGGGTCCGCAAATCGCCACGTTCTGGCCACAGGTGGAAGCTCCTCTGGGGGTGCTTTGGGCACGCAAACGTTTGGGCGGGGAAGCTTTCCTGTTGGAAAAGGCTGAACGCATGCTGAGTTTTTACCGTGATTACTTGTTCCAACGCCCTGAATGGGGAGGCGGAATTTTAAACACGGTGTCCGAAAACGGGATTCCGATGGGTCGCGGACGGGGTCATCGATTCAAATGCGATCACCATGCGGTGCGCATGTGCGAGAAGGTGTTGGAATACAACCTTGTGTCGGGTGATCAGGCATGAAGAAGAAGGTTCCTCCCGGAAGTCTGAAAAGTCTGCTGCGGACCATGCGCCCCCATCGTGCCCGGTTTATGCGGATTAATCTGCTCTACCTCCTCAACGCGTTGATGAATCTGCTGCCCGCGGCCAGTGTGGGTATTTTTGTGGATCTGGTCATCAGCGAGCGCTCCGCCTCGTTTTTCGGTTTCGTGATTGAGGCGGGGCCGCTGCTGGAACGCCACAGCCGCGGACAGATGATTGCCGGATATGTGGGGTTTATGGTGTGCTTAATTCTGATCGCAAACCTGATCGGGGTGCTGATGTGGCGGCGGATGACCGACGCGGTGCAGACGGTGCTCCTGGAAATCAAGATGGATATTCGCGCCCATCTGAACCGGCTGAGCATGAGTTATTTTCAGAGGGAACGGACCGGAGCGGTGATGGAGCGCGCGCTCGGGGATGTGCAGAGGCTCGAAATGTTGTTTAAGACCTGGTTTTTTCTGTTTTACAACCTGCTGCAGTTTCTCATCGCGCCACTCCTGATGCTTGCGCAGTCTCGTGTTTTATTCATAGCGGTTCTGCTTCCCACTCCGCTGATTGTGTATTCGGTGTGGACCATCCAGCGCAAACTGAAACCGCTGTACCGCGAGTTGAGAGAAAAAGAATCCTCCGCCGCCGCCATCATGCAGGAAAGTGTCAGCGGAATTCGGGAAATCAAAGCCTACACGCTTGAGGAACGTTCCAATTCTCTGTACGAGGATGTGCAGCGGGGCGTCCGGGATCAGAATCTGGATATTATGCATATTTTTTCGGTCACCCACCAGGTGCAATACAGCACGCAGGATCTGGCTCTGGTGTGTATCGCCACCGGCGGGGCGATGCTGCTCTGGGGCGGGCACGCCGGAGTGACCGCCGGCACCATCACCAGTTACATCGCGCTGACCGGTCATTTTTTCAATCCGATTCGCACTTTTGTAGGCATGTTCGAGACTATCCAGCGGGGCATGGTTTCCTGGGACCGTATTCGGGAATTTCTGGACGAGGAGGATCGCGAGCACGATTATGCGGGAAGCATCCACCTCAACCGCGCGGGTGTGACCGGAGCGGTTCGATTTGAGAACGTGACCTTCGCATATGATTCTGAACGAAGCGTGATCAATGGAATCGATCTCGAGGTGGCTCCGGGTGAAAAAATTGGGTTGGTGGGTGCCACCGGATGCGGGAAAAGCACGCTGATGTCTCTGCTGCCCCGTTTTCATGAACCCACCTCGGGCCGTATTCTGTTGGACGGGCGGGATATTACAAAGATCAATCGTCGCTCACTGCGGGGACAAATCGGTATCGTGTTTCAGGATACGTTTCTGTTTTATGGCAGTATTCTGGAGAATCTGCTTTTTGTGAGTCCCGACAGCAGCCGGGAGGAAATCGAAACCGCCTGTGAGGCGGCGGGTATTCTGGAGCGGATCCGGGAACTGCCTCAAGGATTCAATACCCGGGTGGGGGAACGCGGACAACAGCTTTCGGGCGGGGAAAAACAACGTTTCTCTATTGCCCGGCTGTTGCTGAAGGATCCGGCCATCGTGCTGCTTGACGAGGCCACCAGCGCACTTGACACCGCTACGGAACGTCACGTGCAGCGGCACTTCGAAACGCTGCTTCAGGGACGAACCGCGTTCATCATCGCCCATCGTCTCACCACGGTGCAGACCTGTGACCGGATTCTGGTGATGGACGACGGTCGCATTACGGAAATGGGCTCCCACCGGGAACTGCTGGATTTAAACGGTCACTACGCGGAACTTTGGCACGGGGATCACGGGTGAAGAGGTCAGGGGCAGCGCCGCCACGGATGGTCATCCAAATATGTAAACAGAGCCCTGTGGCGGCGGTCAAAAGCTGCTGCGCAGCGTCATGGGTCAGGAGCGGCGGAGCCGCGTCAGGGGTCACTTGACACTGGGAAAATGTGTAACCAATGACCTTTGACGCAGCGAAGCTGCCCATGACCGCCGCCACAGGTCTCAGTGGACCGGGTTCACCGCGCTGCACGGAACTGTCGAATACGGTTCCGTCCAGCAGATGTCCGGTGTAATGAACGGTCACGCTGTCGGTGGCGGAGGGTTTGTCCCCTTCGCCGGCCTCCACCACCTCATATTTTTCAACTCATGGTCGTGGAAAACCTTGGTGTCGCGTTAATTCCATGGTAGGCTGTTCGGAGTGAATTCACGAAAAAGGAGATGACACAATGAACTATGATCATGCCATAAAAAATCCCGCCGGAGCGTTCAACCATCCCGGAGAAGTTGTGGAAAACGCCTCCCTGACTACGGATCAGAAGCTGAAAATTCTGCGCCAGTGGGAATACGACGCCCGCGAATTGGAGGTGGCGGAAGAGGAGAATATGGGTGGAGGACCGGATGACCAACTGGCATGGATCCTTCAGGCTATTGCGTCGATTCATCAGGACCCCTCCAAAAATTCGGGAGCGAATCCGGGAGCGAATTCGGGAGCGCATCCGGGAGAGGAACCGGGAGTGAACTCCAAACAGGGCGGGGAAGGCTAGATTCACTCTTGTGTTTTGGGTGGAAAAACATAAGGGGCTTTCACTATTCATATGAAACACCCCGAATTTTCTGCCACCTGTATATTGCCCCCTGGTTTCCGCGCGTCCGGCGTGCATGCCGGAATTAAAGTCGATCCGAAGCGCTTCGATATGACGTTAGTGGTTTCGGATGCCCCGGAGACTGTTGCGGCGGGGATGTTCACCACCAACCGGATTCAGGCCGCGCCGGTAAAAATGGACATTGCCAAACTGAAGTCGGGCCGGGCGAGGGCCGTCATTATCAACAGCGGAAACGCCAACGCCTGCACCGGGCCTCAGGGAGTGCGGGATGCGGAGGAGATGGCGCAACGCACGGCGGATGTGTTGGATCTGGATGCGGACGAAGTGCTGGTGTCCTCCACCGGCGGTATTGGCAAACCTATGCGCATGGACCCGATCCGCAGGGGAATCGACCTGTTGGTTCCGCGTTTGTCACCCGGGGGTGGCGTGGATGCCGCAATGGGAATTCTGACCACCGACACCCGTGCGAAAATGTGCACCACGGATATTGAGATCAACGGACAGCCGGTGCGGATCAGTGGATTCTGCAAAGGTGCAGGCATGATCGAACCGAATATGGCCACTATGCTGGCCTATATCTTCACCGATGCCGCAGTGGAGGTTCCGGCACTGAGGGACGCGTTGAAAATGGCGGTGGATAACTCCTTTAACAAAATTTCCATCGACGGAGATACCAGCACCAACGATTCGGTGATCTGTCTGGCCAATGGACGGGCCGGAAACGCTCCGCTGGAAACGGGTCATCCCGAGTGGGACATTTTTCAAACCGCCCTCAACGGAGTGCTGTTCGATTTGGCCATGAAAATCGTCTGGGACGGGGAGGGGATGACCAAATTCATTGAACTGCGGGCCGAGGGTGCCGCGTCCACCGCGGAGGCGGACAAAGCCCTCCGGGCTGTCGCGAATTCCTTTCTCGTGAAAACCGGGCTGGCCGGAACCTACCCCGCCTGGAGCCGTATGCTGGACGTGCTGGGATACTGCGGAGTGGACATTGATCCGGACCGCATCAGCATCTATTACGACGATCTCCCTATGCTGGTGGAATCCGTCCCCGCCCAACCCGACCCTGAAGCACTCAAAACCCTGCTCCATTCCAACCGCTACACCGTCACCCTCAACCTCGGCACCGGCGGCCCCGGAAAAGCCGTGCTCTACACCTGCGACTGCACCGAGGAATACGTGCGGATCAATATGTTTTGAGCGGTCGGAGGGGAGAGGTCAGAATAGTGAGACAGGCATTCCTGCCTGTCGGTTTGGGAGAATCATTGTCGCTGCAGAGAGGTTTTTTGCAACACCCGGTTGAGCTTTCCGGAGACGAAGCCTTCCGGATCGATTTCGACGGTGAGGAAGCCAAGTTCTTTGAAGGTGTGTTTCAGGTCGGATTCGATGGACCGCAGGGCGGGAATGTCTTCGGGGGGCACTTCGACGCGGGCGACTGCTTCGAGATGGCGGACGCGGCAGACGGGGAATCCCTGTTGGTTGAGCCAATTTTCAGCGGCTTCGATGCGTCGGAGTTTGGCGGGGCTGACGCGAAGTCCGTAGGGAATGCGGGAACTGAGGCAGGGGGAGGCGGGTTTGTCCCAGCACTCCAGTTTCAGGTCGGCGGCCAGGGCGCGAACCGCCGCCTTGTCGAATCCGCACTCCGCCAGCGGACTTCGGACCTGATGGTTTCCCGCCGCCTCCAGGCCGGGTCGGTAGTCGCCCAGATCATCGGTGTTGGTTCCGTTGAGAATCCAACTGTCCGCATAGCGGGCGGCCAGTTCTTCAAGTTCCGTATAGAGGGTTTGCTTGCAGAAGAAGCAGCGGTTGACGGGGTTAAGGAGATAGTTCTCGTTCTCCATTTCCCGGGTGACAATCACCTTCAATGGAATTGAGTGTTGCAACACAAATTGCTTGGCCGCGTCCAGATCCGACAGTTTGAGGCTGGGGGAGGCCGAAATGACCGCCAGATTCCGATCGGGACCCAGGAGGTGATTGGCCAGCCAGGCCACCAGGGAGCTGTCCACCCCGCCACTGAAGGCGGTAATGGCGAAAGGGCAGTCGTGGAACCAGGTTCGCAATGAGTCCGGGATCACCGTCATTCCGCTTCAGCCTCCGATGGGGATTCGTCCGCTTCCGTGGCGGCACCCGGGGCCTGCTTTTTCAACTCCGTAATTTCGCGGCGAAGGTTCAGAATCTCGTTCATACGTTCGGTGGTGGTTTTCAGTTGCTGTTCCACCGTTGCCTGCAGCCGGGTGCGGGCATCCTGCTCCTGTTGGAAATTGAGGCGAAGTTTGGCAACTTCCTTTTCAGCGTCCTCCAGTTCCGATTCGGCCCGACGCAGATTCCGGGTCACTTCCCGGGTTGATTTCACCTCTTCCGTGATTTCCGCCAGTTTTTCAATGGCTTCCTCACGGTCTTTCCGGCTTTGTTCCAGTTCTTTCCGTATTTGCTCAAGTTCATCAATCCGCTCGGTGGCTTCCCGGAGTTGAACAGACTGTTGTTCATTCCGGTTATTCAATTCGATCACGGTTTCCTCCAGCAGGGCGACCTCGGCCATTTTTTCCGCCGCCAGGGCCTCCGCCTGGCGGGCGCTTTCCAGCTCCCGTTTCGTCGCATCCAAATCATCACGCAGTTGATTCCTGGCCAGGATCATGCGCTGTTCGCTTTGGGTGGCGTTCAGCTTTTCCGCGGCGAGTTCTTTTTGGGTTTTTTGGTGGATATCATCAAGTTCGGAGAGTTGGCGGTTGCGTTCCTGGATGGTGCCCCGCAGTTCATCCCGCTCGGTGGTAAGGTCCCGGGTTGAACTTTCCAGTCGGTCTGTCCGTTCCTGCAGCAGGGTATTGAATCGATTTAAATCTTCGATTTCCTTCCGCAGCGCGTTGGTCGATTTCTGCTGAGCGGATTCACGATCGCTCAGTTCCTTCCTCAATTCCTGGAGTTGGCTTTGTTGCTGATGGAGGGTCTGCTGATTTTCCCGCAGGGTCACCACCATTTCGATATTCCGCTTTTCCAGTTCCAGCAATCTGGCCGCGTCGCGGAGCATTTTTTCCCGGGTTTCCACATAGAGGGTCTCGTAATTATCCTCCAGTGGAACGTTTGAGGCCTCCTTCGGTGCAGGTTGCACCTTTTCCTGCGCGGGAAGGCTGTTGCGCAAGGTGTCGATTTTTTCGGTGAGGACCTCAATTCGGTAGTCCACGATTCGGGTTTTAAATTCGGGATCGCGGGACTTCAATTGCTGATACGCCTGCAATGCCTGCTGATAGAGGGGGAGAGCCTCCGCCTGTTTTTTCTCCTCCAGAAGTTTATCGGCATCGAGCATGGACAGGTAGGCCTCGGTGTTCAGGTCCTCCATATCCGGTTGCTGGGCGGCCAGAGGGGTGAGTGCAAAGAGAAAGCAAAATGAGAGTAGCGGGATATAGTTCATAATGAAACAAAGAAGTCGTTGCGGAGTACTCTTAAGCACTTTTCCACGGATGTCACGGAATTTCACCTCAGTACCGGAAACCGTGGTGCAGTCCGAAGGCCCCCGGAATGTGTCGAACATGGGCGGGAGGGGTGTCGGGAGTGCCGATAACCTCGACAATATCGAAGCGCAGACCCTCCGGTCGGGGGGTGCAGGTGCGTGCGTAGGCGAGTCCGGCCCGATTGAGTCGGATTTGTTTTTCGACATCCACGGCGTCCCGCACCGGTCGCAGACCTTCCACTGCGCGGGTTTTGACTTCGATGATCACGAGAAGGGTCCCATCCCTGGCGAGCAGATCGATTTCATCGTGTTTGCCCACCCGCACCCTGCGTCCGAGAATGTTAAGTCCCTGTTTTTTCAAATTCCGTTCCGCCACCTTTTCGCCCCAGCGGCCCAGCCGCAGATGCGGAGGTTCTTTTTTGCCGAAGGAAAGGCGTGATCGAAGTCGGGTCCGGAGTCGGGTGGCCATAGGATCGGGGTTCCGATGCCCGGAACACGAAAAAAATCCGCTTCCGGGCGTCGGAAATGGGGGTTAACGGAGATTGGCGATGGTTTGCAGAAATTCGCGGAGATCGGAGCGTTCGGAGCCGGTGGTGGTGACGAGTTTTTTATCGGATTCCACGTCTTTCCCGGTGTAGGTGGCTCCCCGCCGAACCGCCTCTCCGGAAATCCCGCGGGGCAGGGTGATTTTGGGTGCCAGCGTTTCCCGACTGGCCAGGACCGGCAGCAGAGCGGACTCACCGATGCAGGCGAGTATTTGCTGTTCGTCGGCAAGGGCGTCGCGAACCAGTTGAAGCAACAGCTCGTTTTCCCAGAAAGCCTTGCTGGCTTCGCCCCCGGTGAAGAGGAGGATGTCGGGTTCCGCTTCCGACAGTTCGGCAAAGCTGAGATCGGCGTTCACCTGATCGCCGTTCCCGTTGATGGGGATGGATTTTCCCTCCGGTGTGGCAATCAACAGGGTGGCGCCTTTGGCGAGTAATTCGCGTCGGATCAGGTCGAGATCGTGCGAGAATTCGTTGGGGGCCACCAGGACCACTTTACGGTTGCGCATGAGGTAATCGGGAGCGATTGCGGTGATAACGTCCAACTTATTGCGGGTCAAATGCAGGGGAATCGCTATTTCACCCTTTGCAAGTTCGCGGTCGAACACCTGTCGGAATTCCCGCACGGTGGCAACGGGGTGCCCGCCGACGTGGTGTATGACATCGCCCGCGTGGATTTCAGCCCGGGAGGCCACCGAACTGTCCATGACGGTTTTCACAAACACCCCCTTGGTGGATCCGGGGATTTGGTGAATGATTTGGTGGAGCATCGTGTACTCTTCCACTCCGAGTCCGAGACTGGCGTACCGATGCTCCACCAGTTCACCCAGGTGCCGGTTAAAGGCCGGAAGCAGGGGCAGTTCCTCCATGACACCCCGGAAGGTGTGGGTCTCCCGTTCACCGGGTTGCCCCCTCAGCACCGTCAGCGTGGTTTCCTCACCTGCGGGTCGGATCGTCTGGGTCCATTCAAAGTCCAGAAGGTCGGCATGAGTGCGGGCGGACACCGGATCACCATCCACTTCCACCAGGATATCACCCGTTTTCAAGCCCATTTCGTCGGCCTGGGAACCCTCCATCACGTAGGTAATCAAAATGCCGCTTTCCACTTCGAGCACCCGACGAAGCTCATCATACAATTCCCCGGTGAAAAAAAGCGGAATCCAACTGCGGACAAAGCGTCCGCGGGTCTTGAAATCCTCCACCATATCGAGCGCCACGTGAATGGGGATGGTGAACCCCAGATTGTTCTGGCCGCGGCTGGCATAGGTGTTGAC
>JBBDRC010000272.1:8665-16871 GCA_040905625.1 Kiritimatiellia bacterium | reverse complement strand
TGAGCTCGCTACTGCACTCCAAAGCGGCTTCGCCGCGCCATTCGCCCAGAGCATGGGCGGCGCGGAGCGCCTTAGGACTGCGGTAGCGAGCTCAGCGAAGCTTCCGCTTTGCCGTAGAGGTTGAGGTTGCCACCGGAAGCGGAGTAAGACACCAATTCGGGGATGCGCCCCTTTGGTGATTTTTTAAAGTTTTCTGTCTTTCAAACGACCTTAAAATAAGGTATCTACTCACTGTATGGAAGTATTTTAACTTTAAGGAGTATTTATGAACGTATCCACACGAATTGCCGTCCTCGCCCTGTTGCCTTTTCTGGTATCCGCCGAGGAGTTGAAGGTCGATAAAGACCACTCGGAAATCCAGTTTTCGGTTTCCCATATGGTGATTTCCAAAACCAAAGGGGAGTTTACCGAATTTGATGCCACGGTTGTGGTGGAAGAGGATAAACTGGTCAGCGTGAAAGCGGAGATTCCGGTCTCCAGCATCGACACCGGAAACAAAAAACGGGATGAGCACCTGCGCGGAGCTGATTTTTTTGACGTGGAAGAGTATCCGAACATCACGTTTGAGTCCACCAAAATTGAAGATGGCAAACTGCACGGGAATCTGACCATCCTGGACATCACCAAAGAAGTGGCTCTGGACCTCGAATTCCTGGGCCCGGTGGTCGACCCCTGGGGAAACACCCGCTACGGCCTGAATCTAAGCGGAGAAATCGACCGGGGCGAATTCGGACTGTCCTGGAATAAAGCCCTGGAAGCCGGCGGGGTGTTGGTGGGCGACACCGTCAGCATATCCATCAGTGTTGAACTGATGAAATAATTCGCCACACCGCAGATGTTCTATTGCATGAACCTACTCTCTATTCAGGAGAGTGGGTTCTTTTTTTATCTGGTAAATGTCCAGGCGGGTGTTGGCCTGGCCGAACGGTTCCGCCACCGCGACGGGGCGGTAGCGGGTGAGGAGATTCTGCCGGATTTGTTCAAAGTGCTCCTCCGGGACCGGGGTGATGGAGGGGCTTTGGATGCGGAAGCTGTAGCCGCTGAACGCGGCGAGCGGGGTTTCACTTTGTTCGATCAGGTCCGCCAGGCGTTCTGCGTTGAGCACGTGCAGCTTTTTCGAGCGGGATGTGGTCCATTCGGGATAATAGCAAAACGGTCCGAGTTCAAGTCCGGGGGGAACGTCCAATCCGGCTTCGATGGCCAAATACAGATCGGTGGTGAACAGTTCACGGGCACCGGGGGCGAGGGTGTGCAGTTGCTTCGCAGTATCGCGAAGCTGATGAAGTTGAGATTTGTTTGCGCTCTGAATCCAGATGCGGTCTTGGCCTCGGCTGAACCATCCTTGTAAAACCGGGGAACTTAGCGCGAAAAGCAGGCAGGAAAGTGTGGCAACCGAGGCGGCAAGAGTGAGTTTTTCAGCAGGAAGGTGATTGGGAAGTTCAAAGGCAAGCAGCAGGGTTAGTGCGGGAAATAGAAGCGTTTGATATTCATCATAAGGATAGGGGGCGAACAGGTGGAACAGACTGATCAACGCCAGCCCGGTCAGGGCGGGGAACATGCCGTGTTGCCAGTGTTTCCAACGTGGAATCAGCAGGATCAGGCAGACCGCTGCGGGAAGGAGATGCTGAAGAGTGCGGGAGAGAAATCCCGCCCGAAGCAGCCAGGGGGCATCGGTCATGCGTCCGGCATGAAATTCCCATAGTCCAAAGTGTAAACCTTCCGGCGCGAGCAGCAGGAACGGGACGAATGCGGGCGCCAGACCCAGAAGTCCCGCGGCTGCGAAGGTCATCCAGGGATTGTGACCCAAACGCTTTCGTTTATGAACCAACTCCAATCCGAGGGGAATGAACATCAAACCGAGGGAAAGCCGGGTGGCGGTGGCCGCCGCCAGCATCAGGGCACAGAGACCGATGTGAACGGGATGGTGCGATTTTTGAAACTCGATCCGGGCGCTTAAGGCCAGCACCAGAAAAAAACCCGCCAGGCTGTAGGTTTTGACAGTGGCGGAGAATTGAGCGAAGAACGGATTGAGGCCCAGCAGGGAGATTGCGAGCGTGACCGCAAACAGGCGGTACTGAGACGGGAGATGTCGTCTTAACGTGAACACAATCACCAGCAGGGAGAGTACGCTCCATATATAGCTGTAAAGACGTCCTCCCAACAAACCGAAGGACCGAATCAGCGGCAGAGCCCCCTGATAGACATAAGGAAGGACCGGACCCTGGGTAAACGCGAAATCCCGATAGGGGAGGTGACCCTGGTTTACCCGTTGGGCCGCAACTAAATACCATCCTTCATCCTGGTTCAGGGGGGACCACCACAGGGCGGTGGCTCCCAGCAGCAGCGAGGCCATCAAGGTCCAGAAAAGGAGGGTGCTTGGTTTCATACAGGCGGGTAGAGATGGTGATCCAGAAACACCGCGAAAATCCGGGAGCCCAGCCTGAGTTGCTCAAGGGTGATGTATTCGTTGTCGGTATGGGCCTGGGCGATGTCGCCGGGTCCGAATACCAGGGTTTGCCCGCAGACCTGACCGAAAGGAGACGCGTCGCTGACCCAGGAGGTTCCCTGCGCGGGCGCGGGGGATCCGGTCACCTGCGTGATGGCGGCCTGAAGTTGTGTCACCAGCGGCGCATCGGGGGATGTGGCGAAAGGCAGGGTGTTCTGGTTCAGGGTGATGGAGCCTCCACATAACAGCCCTTGTTGAGTCAGGTCTTCAAGCAGTTGTTGAATTTCTTCAACAAAGGCTTCCGCGTTTTCGCTGGGGACCACCCGGCGATCCAGGTGTAAACGGGTACGTTCGGGAATAATGTTGTAGGTTTGACCGCCTTCAATGCGTCCAAGGTTCAGGGTGGAGGCTCCCAGCAGCGGGTGGGGGGAGGTTTCGGCGAGGCGTTGGTGGATGTTCAGCAGTTCGGGAAGAAACCGGGCCAGAGCGGCGTTGGTGCTGACCCCGGATGCGGGCTGGCTGCCGTGACCGGAGCGGCCGCGCAGTTCGACATCGTACCAAAAAGCCCCCTTGTGGGCGATCACCGGCAGGCAGCGGGTGGGCTCCAGAATGATGGCCATATCCGCCTTTATGCCCAACTGCACGAGGTGGGAAGCCCCGTGGGTGCCGGTTTCCTCGTCGGGGGCGGCCACCACCATCAGTTCGACGCCCTGCTTCCTGCATGCCTCCACCCGCTCCGGAGTCAGGGCGTGAAGAAAAGCGGCCATGGAGCCTTTCATGTCACAACTTCCCCGGCCGTAAAGTTTTCCGTCCCGAATTGTGGCCTGAAAAGGGGGAACGGTCATATCCGCCACGCCGACCGTGTCCAGGTGCATTTCCACCATCAGAGTCCTGCGGGGGTCCGAGGTGTTGCAGCGGCCAATGACCGCGGGACGGTCCTCCCCCGTGGGGTCCAGGCGCTCGATCACAAGTCCTCTTTCGGTGAAAAGGTGTTCGATCACATCCGCCATTCGCCGTTCACCCGTGATGTCGGGGTCGGAACAGTGTGCGGGATTCACGGAGGGAACCGCGATCAGGGAGGACAACAATTCAATGAGATCTTGTTCGTGCATAGAGGGGGATTTTGAGCACATTCGATCTGAGTTGTCAATCAGGGTGTATAGCCTGACATCCACCCGTCCACCCGCACCGACTTGTTCAGTGGCGGGAATTGTGGAATTATTCATAGTGCGACCAGCTTTCGTCTAAAAAAACAGTGCCCGCCACGCGGTCGCATATTGTCAGTTGGGGGTTCCCGAAGACGCTCGGACGGATTCAGACCGCGCTTGTTGTAGAAGCATTCGAACCCGCTCACGGTAGGCTTTTTGCCGGGCAATCGCTTTCCGGCGCTTCTGTTCCAACGGGACCCGTGGGCGACCGGGTTTGGGGCGGAAAACAGGTTCAGGAATGGTGAACAAGTTTCGATGTCGATAACTTGCGGGCGTATTGGCAATCAACCAGCCTCGAAGCAGTGAGCCAAACCATGGATTTTCCGCCACCCGTTCCGGTTCTCCGCACCAGTCGGGCCGATCGATCCCGGCCTCGTCCGCCAACCATTCGGCATAGGCCGCTAATGTCGCGTCCGCAATGTCTCCATCCGGGAACCGCGCCACCAGCAAGCGGGGTCTGGCAGCCAGCCGTTTCGAAAATTCGGGGCGGTTCCGCACTTCACCCCGTTGAATCTCATGCTGCCAATCACGCAAATTCCGACCGAACGCCTCCAGCGAATCCGAAAAGTCCGCAACCTCGGCCAACGTTTTTGGACGCTGAATTCTTCCTTTATGCTTCATGCCCAAACCTCCTTAATTAATTCCGTCAATACAGCTCGATCATGGGCGGGCAGGACATCATCCGGATAGTAGCGATCAATCGCGGCCTGAATTTCACCCACCGATTTGATTCCCATCTTTCGGATCAAAAATTTTAAATCCTCTTGATCTCCTTCGTATCCCGGCAGAACACTCCGGCAAGCGAGCGCCTTCATCGCCAACAGATATCCCGCAGTCGGCGCAGTCAAATGAAGCCCTCTGAATTGTTGAGGCAGGTAACAGGTCTGTTCATGGGGTGCCAAAAAGAGTTTCACATCATCATTCAACCAATTTTCGGGCAACTGGAATTCGCGCCCTACTTGCGATGCGAGCTTAAATCCGGCATCACGGGATCTTACAATTGCATCCACGTCTTTAGTGGCTTCGCGGGAATCATAGGCCAACATGAGTAAAGCGCCCCCATAAAGGCATACCTCCAGCGTAAGACCCGACTGGACCGCAAGTTCACCCAATCGCTCCAGCGCTTTGCTGAGCACTTCACGGGAAATTTTCGCTTTACCTTCATTAATCATAACGTTATGATAAATTATAAATCATCGCCTGTCAACAATCAAACGACCGCGATATCGGACCCATGCGCAAGCAGTAATTCAAATTCATTGCACCTGATCCGCATTCTCCCGTTTTCATCAGGGATCCGATTCATCGATTCCTTCCTGCCAACGGTTAGATGAGCGGACCGAGTATTCCCGGTTCGCTCGATGTTTTTGTGTATGATTTATTCGAAGTCAGCTGAAATTATTTTCTTATTCCTGCACAAAATAAAAGTTGAAACTCCCGCAACGAGAAAGGTAACGACGGCTATCCCGACTACCAACCATTTGGTGAACTGAAGATTACTTTCAAACCAGTTTCTAAATGTTGTTTCCGGTTGCGTCTCAGGGGAGTTGAAACAGGTGCCGGGCGTTGCGGGTGGTGATGTGGGAGAGGTCGTCCAGGGGGAGGTTCCGCGCCTCGGCGAGGACGCGGGCGACTTCCGCGACATAGGCGGGCTGGTTGCGTTGGCCCCGGTGGGGTTCGGGGGCCAGGTAAGGGCTGTCGGTTTCGATGAGCAGGCGGTCTTCGGGGAGGACGGAGGCCACCTCCCGGAGGTCAGCGGCGTTTTTGAAGCTGAGAATGCCGCTGAAGCTGATCATGAGGTTGAGATCGATGAGCTTGCGGGCGAAGTCGAGGGAACCGGTGAAACAGTGCAGCACCGCGCAGGCGCGGTCGGGATCGGGCCAGCGCCGACTGAAGTCCCGCAGCAGGTCGAGGGTGTCGGCATCGGCTTCGCGGCTGTGGACCACCACCGGTTTCTGTACCTCCACCGCCAGATCCAACATGGCGGAGAACAGACGTTTTTGGTCGACGGCGTTGTCGGTGTCATGAAAATAGTCGATGCCGCATTCACCGATGGCGACCACTTTCGGATCGGTCAACAGTGGCCGCAGGCGGCTGAGATCCCCGTCCCAGCCGGAGGAGAGATCCCGGTCATAGCCGACGCTGCACCACAGGCGGTCCGGATAGTCGTGGGCGGTCGTGAGCGCGAGAGCGTTGGCTTCGTCGGATCCCCCGATCGCGATCAGCCGGGTGACGTCCGCGGCCTCCGCGTCCGACATCAGATGGGGGATCGTTTCGTTGAGGGCGAAGTGATCGAGATGGAAATGGGTGTCTGTATACATACTTAAGGAAACCAGACTTCGTTTAAGCTCACATCATGGGGTTCAACGGGCAGGCGGTCAAGTCGCTGACAACTGAAGCCGATGCCGATGGTGCGGGCAGAGGTGTGGGAGAGCAGCCGGTCATAGATGCCGCCGCCGCGTCCCAGGCGGTGTCCATCGGGGGTGAAGCCGCGGCCGGGCACCAGAACCGCCTGGAGCTTCGCGGGATCGACGACCGGGCCGGAAACCGCCCGGTCCGGGGTGTCGGGCCGGGTGCGGTGGGTGGTCAATTCGGTGATGCGCCGAAATTCCCAGTGCAAGGGGTCGAGAGGAAAGGGGACGGCCAGATGGACTCCTTTTTCCAGCAGGCGCGCGAAGGCGGGTAACAGATCGGGTTCATCCGCCAGCGGAAGATAAATGCCGATGTGTTGCAGGGTCGGGAGTTCGGGGTCGGAAAGCAGGCGCTCACAGAGGGCGGCCGATTGCGAGGCCTTCTCCTCCGTCGACAAGGCCCGGAGTTCCGCCCGGAGCTGTTTGCGGAGTTCAGCCTTGGTTGTCATGGGAGCGTTTGGGGTGTTTGCGGAGGCTGTCCCAGAAGTTGAGGCGTTGGGTGATGGTGTTTTCGTAGCCCTGTTCACCGGGGCGATAATAGATTTTGTCGGTGGGGGCGTATTCCTGGTCGACAAAGTGGTGCACGCCGTCGTGGGCGTATTGGTAGCCGGTGTGTCCCAGGGCTTTGGAACCTGCATAGTGGGCATCGCGCAGATGTTTGGGCACGGGCAGGACTTTCCCGGATTTGATGTCCTGCATGGCTTCGCCGATGGCGAGGGTGGCGGAATTGCTTTTGGGCGCGGTGGCCAGATACGCAGTGGTCTGGGAGAGCGTGAGCTGGGCCTCGGGCATGCCGATGAAATCCACCGCGTGCAGAGCGCTTACGGCCAGGGTGAGGGCGCGGGGGTCGGCGTTGCCGATATCCTCGCTGGCGAGGATGATCAGGCGGCGGGCGATGAAGCGGGGATCCTCGCCCGCCACCAGCATTTTGGCCAGCCAGTAAATCGCCGCATCCGGATCGGATCCGCGAACACTTTTGATAAAAGCGGAGATGGTGTCGTAATGCTCGTCCTCATCTTTATCGTAGACCACCGCTTTTTTTTGAATGCTTTCCTCCGCCTCGGAGCGACCCACCCGAATGAGGCCAGTGGAGTCGGGTTCCGTGGTCATGACCGCAATTTCGAGGGCGTTGAGGGCCTTGCGGGCGTCGCCTTCGCAAACGGATGCCAGATGTAACAGGGCTTCGTCACTCACCTCGGCGGTCTGATCAGCCAATCCCCTGGGATCGGTGAGGGCGCGCCGCATCAGGGTCAGCAGATCCGCTTCCGGAACCGGTTCGAGTTGAAAGACCCGCGAACGGGAGACCAGGGGGGAGTTGACAAAGAAAAAGGGATTGTGGGTGGTGGCGCCGATAAGGGTGACGTCTCCTTCCTCCACATACGGCAGCAGGGTGTCCTGCTGCGATTTGTTGAAGCGGTGAATCTCGTCAATAAACAGGACCGTTTCCCGGCCTTCTCCGAGCCGGCGTTGTCGGGCGCGTTCGAGAATTTTGCGAAGCTCCGCCACATTTCCGAGAATGCCGCTGGCCCGCTCAAAATCGCGACGGGTGGTGCGGGCAATCACCTCGGCAAGGGTGGTTTTGCCGCAGCCGGGGG
Source organism: Kiritimatiellia bacterium (assembly GCA_040905625.1). Lineage (GTDB taxonomy): Bacteria > Verrucomicrobiota > Kiritimatiellia > SS1-B-03-39 > UBA6053 > UBA6053. The sequence goes on along the minus strand of JBBDRC010000272.1, from coordinate 9,211 downwards.
GGCCGTAGAGAATCAGGCTGTCGAGACGGTCCGCTTCGATGGCTCGCCGGAGCAGTTTACCGGGAGCGAGAATGTGGGCCTGTCCCGCAACCTCATCCAACGACACCGGACGCATCCGGGCGGCGAGGGGCCGGCGGCGGTTGGCGTCGGGATGGTCGGGAAACAGGTCGCTCATGGGAGAGGACGCGGGGAATCAGTCTCCGCCCTCATTCGTCACCGGTTCTTCGGCAACCTCTGTAATTCCGAGTTCCTCCAGAGAAGGGGCGGCGATTTCGAGAGGCTCTGCATCCGACTCGACAGTCAGGTCCGTCTCGTCCTCCGTCAACAACAGATCCTTTTCGATGGTTTCGGCGATCATTGCCTCCGATTCCGTCTCCGGCGTTTCCGCTTCTGCGTGAAGCGGATCTTCGTAAAGGCGTTCTTCTTCCATGACCGGTTCAGGCGCCGCGTCGACGGATTCAATTTGAGTTTCATTGCCCGGCTGCGCCCAAGGAAGGGGCCTGTCGGAAAAGGCGATTCTGTACACGGCGGCGGCCGCTCCCACAA
>JBBDRC010000272.1:0-8565 GCA_040905625.1 Kiritimatiellia bacterium | reverse complement strand
GGAAGGGGCCTGTCGGAAAAGGCGATTCTGTACACGGCGGCGGCCGCTCCCACAAAGAGCAGAAGCACCAGCAGGGTCATGAAAGCGATGCGGCGCTGGGCCTGACGCAACATGCCGTAGAGCCGCTCCTCGGACCGCTGCGCCCGTTCCAACAACTGTTGGGTGGTTTTGTCCATGGAGGCCAGGGTTTCATTGAATTTGAGCGAGGATCCCGATCCGATCTGCTCGTTCATCGCCTTCAGTAAATCCGACTGAGTGGCGGAGTGGTCGGCCAGTTTTTTGACGCTGTCCACGGCTTCGGGCAGTTTTTTGAAGGATTCAAACAGGACTTCCTGGTTGGTGCGCATGGCCTGCACCAGACCCAGCACTTCGCGGAAACCGCTTTCCATATTGGCCATCTGGCGTTTTCGGCGGGCGGGCGGACTGATCTTTTCCCAGAGTGTGTATTTCGGGGGAGGAATGGGCTGCGGTTGCGCGGGCTCGAGTCTGGCCTCCACTTCCTCGGATGCCGCAGGAGGCGGCTTCGCGGATTTCACTTCTTTTGCGGGCGCGGCATTCGGGGCGGGAGGATGAGGCGCCGCCGCCTCTTTCTTTACCGCTTTTTTCTCTTTGCGTGACAGTTTTTTGGGGACAGCCTTGGCTGTTTCTTTTTTAGAGGGGGTTTCGGAGGGTTTTGAGTCGAGATTCATGCGGAAATCCTGGTTAGTATACGTGAAAGAGAATCACTTTAACGCGAACGAACTTCTACGCAAGTCTCAATTGATCAGCAGTACCTTTCCGACACCTGTAGTTCGGCAGTCCCTGCCGAAAAAAAAGATTCTGCGGCACGTAGTTCGGCAGTCCCTTGCCGTAAAATAATGATTCTGCGGCAGGGGACTGCCGCGCTAGAGGAAGATTCCACGGCAGGGGACTGCCGCAGTACGGAATGATTTCAGGAAGGACCCTCTTTGACATTTCGGGTTTCAGACTCTATACCGACACAACTTTTTAACACGAACGGAGAATATACATGTCTGACCCTTTGAGCAAAATGGAAGAAATTGAATTTAACGCCGCGGATTTGTGGCGGGAGGAAGTGATTACCGACCGCGCGGTGGGCAGTATCCGGGTGATGACCCCGATCACCCCTGAGGGCGAAACCGACCCGGGCCGGAATGTGGAGTATTATGCCCAGACCCAGATCATGACCCAGGGGGGCGCTTTGCCGATTGAGGGTCCGATTGAAGCGAATTCCCTGCCGGAGGCGATCAAAGGATTCGGTCCGGCCGCCAAGGCCGCGCTGCAGGAAATGATGGACCGCATGCGGGAAATGCAGCGCGAGGCTGCTCAACAGATCGTTACGCCCGACCAGGCCATGGGAGGAGGAATGGGCGGTGGAATGGGAGGCGGCAGAGGCGGTGCCGGCGGACCGTTCAGTTTGAAGTGAGTTGGCACAGTATTGAAAAGCCGGACACTGAAACGCGGGCCGTGAACAGCCCTTGATGAAGCCTCGTAAACGAGGGACTCCGAACAGAGTAAACGAGGATCTCCGAATTCCAGTTCCAGGGACCCTCACCGTGCGACAGGCAAGAATGCCTATCTCACATTTAATAAAGAACCTTATGCGGGCCGCAGATCCTGCAGCATCAGTTGCAGGCGGGTTTCACCGCGGAAGACGTTGCGGCGGAGTTGAAAGGCGAGGTCCACGGGGCCGTCGGGGACCTCCCGGTCTCCGAGTCCGAAGCCGATGGCGTCCTGGGGACCTTCGGGGGTGGAAAAGAGCAATCTCAGATGCTTTTTGTCCATTCCCACCCGCTGCACCTTATCCAGAGTTACCGCGTGCAAACCCCATACAGGAACGGGATTGGCGTTTCCGAAGGGCATAAGCTGATTCTGGGCGTCCAGAAACGCGTGGGTGAGATCCTTCAACTCGATCCATCCGTCCACGTGTTGGCCGGGACGTAAATCGGTGTCGGCCATTGTCTCACGGGCGCGGTCATTGAGCCGATCACGGAAGAGGCCTATGTTTTCTTCGCGAATGTCCAGCCCCGCCGCCATGCGGTGGCCTCCGTACTGCATAAGCAGATCATCGGCGGCCTGCAGGTTCTGTATGAGGTCAAATCCTTCGATGCTGCGGCAACTTCCGCGTCCAACGCCATCCTCGGCGATGGAAATGACGATGGAGGGGCGATGGAAACGGCGGACCAGGCGGGACGCGACGATTCCGATGACGCCCGGGTGCCATCCCCGGCTCGCCACCACCAGCACTCCGGGGGTGTCGGGATCGTATTCGGCCATCAGTATGGTTTCGGCCTCCAGTCGAATGGTTTCCTCAATGGCCTGACGTTCCTTGTTCGCCTTTTCCAGAACCTGCGCCATGCGATCGGCGTGGCGGGTGGATTGGGACAGCAATAAATTCAGGGAGATGTCGGGCGAATCCATGCGTCCGGCGGCATTGATGCGGGGGCCGAGCACAAAGCCGATGTGGTAGCTGCTCATTTCCTGTTGGATGCCCGCATTTCGGACCAGGGCGCCGATTCCGGGATCGGGACAGCGGTTCAGCACGTCGATGCCGAAACGGACCAGAATCCGGTTTTCGCCCACCAGCGGCACCATGTCGGCGACGGTTCCCAGAGCCACCAGATACATCAGCGGCCGCATATCCGTGGTTTTGCTGGAGGGATATCCGCGGGACCGTCCGACTTTAATCAGGGCGTGCGAGAGCTTGAAGGCCACGCCGACCCCCGCCAACTTGCCGGATCCTTCATCGTCACCCAGTTTGGGATTGACCACTGCGCAGGCGTTCGCCACTTCGCCACTGGCCTCGTGGTGATCGGTCACAATCACATCCACTCCGCGCTCGCGGGCCAGTTCCACCGCATCCACATTGCCGGTGCCGCAATCCACGGTGACGATCAGCCCGGGACCAAACGTGTCCAGGCAATGGGTCATGGCTTCCGGACTGAGTCCGTAGCCGTCGTCCTTCCGGTTGGGGATAAAACGGTGGACGGTTCCCCCCAGCCGTTCGAGAATACGGGAGAGAAAGGCGGTGCTGGTGACCCCGTCCACGTCGTAATCCCCGAAAATGAGGATACGCTCCTGATTGTGAATCGCCTCCCATATCCGATCCACGGCCCTGGGCATGTCCGGGAGGAGCAGGGGGTCGCGGAGCCGTTCCAGGCGTGGGGTGAGAAAATCGTCGATTTCCTCCTGACCCGACAGTCCCCGTCGGGCCAGAACGGCGGCAATGGGCAAGGGAAGTCCGCAGATCCGGGCCAGACGTTCCGCCTCGGCTGAATTCACCTGCGCTTCAAGCCATATGCGTGGCAACTGTTGCATTCCTGCACCCTTTCGGAAAACCGTCCACCCCCGTCAAGGGGGAAGGAGCGGCCTGTCCGAAAGTTCTTATGCGGCCTTGTCCGTTTTATGCCACAGCAGCATAACCGGGGTGGCGATAAAGACCGTGGAGTATGTGCCGACCAGAATCCCGATGAACAGGGCCAGGGCGAAGTCCGCGATCGCGCCGCCGCCGAAGATCAGCAGCATCACCACTGTGAACAGGGTGGTGAGAGAGGTCAACAGGGTCCGGCTGAGGGTTTGATTAATACTGATGTTGGCGATTTCCCGGTAGGGTTTGCCTTTGAGCAATTTTAGATCCTCGCGGATGCGGTCGAAGACCACGATGGTGTCGTTGGCGGAATAACCCACAATGGTGAGCAGCGCGGCCACGATGGGCAGACTCAACTGACGGCCGAACAGGCAGTAGATTCCCACCGTGAGCAGAACGTCATGGACCAGAGCGGCAATGGTGCCGATGGCGAAGGCGAATTCAAAGCGGAGAGTAATGTAGATCACGATACCGATGAGGGCGAAAATAATCGCTTTGATCCCCTTGGAGCGAAGTTCATCGCCCACCTGAGGACCGATTTCCTCCAGTTGAATTAATTCAAAGTTATGTGACCCCCCGAAATTCTCCAGCAAGGTGTCGCGGGTGATGGTGGAAAACTCCGAGTCGACCCGCACCTGCAGAGTGCGGAAATCGGCTCCGACTTCCCGTTGGTACTGAATCACCGATTCGCTTACTCCGGCCGCGCTCAGCAGGGAGCGGAGATCATCCTCACTGGGGGCCTTTAAATCGTTCCCTTCTTCAAGACTGTACAGCATGGCGGCACCGCCGGTGAAGTCGATCCCCAGCACATCGTTTCCTTTCATGCCGATATTCACCGCGGTTCCAAGCAGCACCAGCAGGCTCAGCGTAATTGCGATTTTGTCTTTGGACAGGAATTGAAAATTCAGATTGTCCGGTAAGATGGAGAACATCTTCAGTTTGTCCACGCCGCTTCTGGCGATGAGGTCAAAGCCCATGCGGGTGAACACCAGAGCGGTGTACATGGAGACCAGGATACCGGCGGTCAGAATGACCGCGAATCCGCGAATCGGGCCTGAACCCTGGGTGAACAGGATGAAGGCCACCAACAGGGTGGTGATGTTCGCATCAAAAATGGTGCTGAACGCTTTGTCATAGCCGGCGGAAATCGCCGAGACCATGCGTTTGCCGGCATTTTGTTCCTCCCGAATACGCTCGAAGATCAGCACGTTGGCATCCACCGCCATCCCGATGGTTAACACCAGGCCGGCGATACCGGGCAGGGTGAGGGTGGGCAGGGCGTTGATGTTGCCCATGCCGGCACCGCCGCCGCTGCTGAAAATACTGAGGATGCCGGCGGCCACAAACATGCCTAACGGCATCAGCAACGCATCCAGGATCAGCGCCATGTTCACCACAGCGCCCGAGATCAGGTAATATCCCAGCATAAATACACCCACCGCAATCAATCCGTAGATGGCGGCGCGAACCCCCTGGTCCACGGATTCTTTCCCCAGGGTGGGATCCACCTGCTGCTGCATAAGAATTTCTATGCCCACAGGCAGAGCGCCGGAGTTGAGGGCGGCGGAGAGGGTGGCGGCTTCTTCAAAGGTGAACTGACCGTTGATCACGGCGCTGCCGGAGGGAATGACCTCGTTGAGACTGGGAGCGCTGTAGAGAGTGTCGTCCATGACAATGCCCATCATGCGGGGACGGGCGTTTTCGCCCGGATTTTCGCTTCCTCCCGGAACGTATTCACGGGTGATTTCGAAAAAGCGTCTGCCGCCTTCGGAGGTCATGGTCAGGGCCACCTGAACCTGTCCGTATTCGTCATAATCCGGGCGCGCACTGCGAATGGCGGTGCCGTCGAGAACCCGGCGGGTATCCACGTAAAAGGGTCTGTAGACTTCTCCGTAGGTTCCCACCCGTTCTTTTGCCAGCATCAGTTCGTAGAGGGGAGAAACCCGTCCGGTGTTCGCAAGCCGGGTTTTATATTCATCGGAGCCGCGGTTTCCCTCAAAATCCGGGTCTTCCTGATAGTAGCGATTCCCTTCGATCGTGACCAGCCGATATCCGGGAGGGGTGGTTTCTTCTGAAAGCAGGGTGTCGATCAATTGCTGATTATTTTCATGCACCATGCGGAATTCCAGGTAGGCGGGTCGCATAATCAGATCTTCCAGATTCTGGCGTTCCTCTTCACCCACCCCCGGGATTTCAAACACAATGCGTCCGGTTCCGGGTTCTTTGTACACCACGGCTTCGCGGGTGCCGGCTCCGTCAATACGGTTACGCAGCACTTCCAGGGCCTGATCCTGAGCCCGTTCCCGCTCCGCATTGGAGGGCGCCTTTCCGTCTTCGGTTTCCAGACTGTCATAATCGACACCCAGCACAAAGCGGTATCCGCCCTTCAGGTCGATACCCAGCGTGATCTTTTCATTTAGCGGATAGGCCAGCCACACCGACCATGCACACAGACTGATCAATACCAGCCATCGCCACATCATATTCGATTTTTTCATGAGGTACGTTGTTCCTTGTTATGTTTTCTTTTAAAAGCGTGAGGGCGGGCCGGTCTCAGCCCTGGACCGGGTCGATGACATCGTCCTCATCCGTAATAATCGCGGTGATGGCGCCCCGGGCCACATCCAGCCGCACATTATCGGAAACTTTGATTTTGGCGGTTTTATCCCCGATTTGGGCGATGGAACCAATCAAACCGCCGGCAAACAGGACTTTGTCCCCTTTTTTCAGTTCGGCGAGCATGGCCTTGCGCTCTTTTTCTTTGCGTTGTTGGGGGCGGATCATCATCACGTACATGATGACAAAAAACAGCACCATCATGCCCATGAAGCCGTAGGGGGATTGCGGGGAATCGGTCCCCTGCGGGGCGGCCATGGCGAAAAATGTAGTGATAGCGTTCATGTGGAACTCCAAAAAGGTTGGGATTTAGTAAATTGGACGGCTATCACTGCACGGAAAAGCCCGAAACGTCAATCCTGTACTTCAAATTTAGCTGGCAACTCTTAGAGTCTTCCGAAGGAAGATGATATAAAAAAGCGTGTATGTTTCTGCTTATTCATTTAATCGTACTTAGAGAAAAGCTTTTTTCACCCTACGGATGCTTCGCCGACCTGCGGATGGTTTTGGGGAAGGTAACCCCGCGAATGGCTATGCCATCCCGCGAATCATTTTTAGTTTCCAGGGCGATTCCGACTATGATCCGCAGGTCGGCGAAGCATCCGCAGGAAAGTTCACTCTTCTTCCATTCGCGGGATGGCAATGCCATTCGCGGGTTCCCCTCTTACCTGTATTCTCTGTTTGGTTGCGGATGAAATCTGCCTTAGGAGTGAAAGTCTTTGCCTTCGCGGGTGGCCTTGACGTAGCCTTTGCGGATGGTGAAGTCTCCGAAGCGCTCTCCATCCTCACGTTCTTTGGCGTAGGCGTTGAGGATGGGATCGAGTTCGCGGAGGATTTCCTCCTCGTCGATGTTTTCCCGGTACATCTTATTTAGGCGTTCTCCGGAGAATCCGGCGCCCAGGTAGAGGTTATATTTGCCGGGGGCTTTGCCCACGAATCCGATTTCGCCGAGGTAGGGGCGTCCGCAGCCGTTGGGGCAGCCGGTCATGCGGATGACGATTTCGTCGTCGCGCAGTCCCGCTTTTTCGGTGATCGCCTCGATTTTGGTGATCAGTTCGGGAAGATAGCGTTCGGATTCCGCCATGGCCAGTCCGCAGGTGGGCAGGGCCACACAGGCAATGGAATTTTTGCGCAGGCCGCTGAGTTTGGAGAACTCACCAATCCCGTAGGTCTCCATGATCTCCTCCATCCCCTTTTTCTTTGCGTCGGTAAGATTGCCGATCATGAGATTCTGGTTGCCGGTGAGCCGGAAGTCGGCTTTGCCCGCTTTTTGCGCCATAATGCGCAGCGCGGACATAAGCTTGAGCTGTTTGGTGTCCTTGATGCGCCCCCCTTCGATGAACAGGGTAAGGAACCATTTACCGTTGGTGCCTTTGAGCCAGCCGTAGGTGTCGCCATTGCGCTCGAATTCGTAGGGAACGGTTTCCAGGAGCGGGCGGCCGCAGCGTTTTTCCAGTTCCTCTTTGATGAAATCCAGGCCGTGGTCGTCGATGGTGTATTTGAAGCGGGCGTGCTTGCGGTCGCTGCGGCAACCGTAATCCCGCTGAATCGTCATGATTTTTTCGACCGTATCCACGATGTTGTCGGTGGGAACAAAGCCGATGGTGGAGGCGAGACGGGGATAGGTTTCGGTTAAGCCGTGGGTCATGCCCATGCCGCCGCCGACCGCGACATTAAAGCCTTTGAGAATGCCGTTTTCCTCAATAGCGATGAGGCCGATGTCATTGGCGAAAATATCCACATCGTTGTAGGGGGGGATGGCCAGTGCAATTTTGAATTTCCGGGGCAGATAGCGCCGGGTGTACAGCGGTTCGTCATCCCCGATCTGCTTCGGAGTGCTGATCACCTTTTCGCCGTCCATCCAGATTTCATAGTAGGCGGAGGTTTTGGGGGTGAGGTGGTCGCTGATGGCGCAACTGATTTTGTAGGCCTCCTCATGCACCCTGGACTGGTAGGGATTGGGATTGCACATCACATTGCGGTTCACATCCCCGCAGGCGGCAATGGTGTCGAGAGAGGACTCGATAATTTCCTGCATGGTCTGTTTCAGATGGCGTTTGAGCACCCCGTGGAACTGAAAGGCCTGACGGGTGGTGAGTTTGATGGTGCCGTTGGCCAGGGTGTTGGCGATCCGGTCCATTTCCAGATATTGTTCCGCACTGCAGATGCCGCCCGGAACCCGGACGCGGATCATAAAGCTGTAAGCGGGCTCCAGCTTGGAGTGACGCCGCTCGTTGCGCAGATCCCGGTCGTCCTGTTGATAGGAGCCGTGAAATTTGGTGAGCTGGGTGTCGTCATCCGCGATGGCGCCGGTGAGGGGATCGGCAAGGCCCTCCTCAATGGTGCCGCGCAGATAGTTGCTGGCCTCCTTGATGTGCTCCACATGAACGTGGTCTTCAGGAACGGGCTTGCTGAGATCTAAAATGGGTTCGGGCATACAATCGAGTGGGTCAGGGGTGAAAAACTGGTGAATACCATAGAGGAATGTCCACTAATGTCAAGCTTTTCTTTCGTTCAGGTCGAACCTGGGTGTAGGACAAAAATTTGAAAAAAATTAAAAAACGCTTGTTTTTTCACCGCCT
>JBBDRC010000271.1:0-2769 GCA_040905625.1 Kiritimatiellia bacterium | reverse complement strand
GCATGTTGAACAATAACCTGGAGATTCACGCCTGGTACGAGCAGCAGGGAAACTAAGGGCCCGTTCAAAAATAAGTGTCGCATCTGGCTGGTTCTTTTGGCCGCTGGCTGCGTTGCTCGCTCGTTACAGACCGCTGTGGGTATGCGCCTCGCTCGCGTCTTGCCAGCGACCAAAACTCCTGCGCCATCTTGCGACACTAATTTCTGAACGGGCCCTAAGCAGGCGGCATTTAAATTAGAGGTCAAAAACAGACACAACGTTCCCCAAACCACCGTCTGGAGGTTGCGGCCGGTGTCGGAGACTTGATTCTTTTGTCCTGGATCAGATAAGATCCCAGGGAATCGCATGTACGTGGTTTGATAAAGGTTGTATTTCTTCGCATGGGCAAATCACCAGCCCGGGGGCGACAGTCAAATTTGGATAGCTTTCCCGAAATGCATGAATGCCTCCGGCATCTTTTTTTCCGGGGCGGGTGTGCATTTTCACTTCAATGGGATACCAAATTCTATCCCGTTCCATGAGAAGATCCACTTCCGCGCCGCCGTGTGACCGCCAATGATAGAGCGCGGGCGGGACCGGAAGGGTTTTGCTGAGTTTTCGTATTTCCGTCACCACCGCCGTTTCAAAGAAGGATCCCGCCAATGGATGTCCGCTTAACACTTCCGGTGAAGAGATCATTTGTAAATGGGATGCCATTCCGGTGTCCCCAAAATATCCTTTCGGTTTCGAACTGATCCGCTTCAGGGTGTTTCCATGGAACGCCGGAATCTCAAACCATTGGTAAGTCGCACGCAGCATGGATAACCATCGTTGCGCGGTTTGAGGGGTGATGCCTATTTCCCTTCCCAGTTGCGAATGATTGATCTCCTGTGCGCTCAAAGCGGAGGAGATGCGCACAAACCGACTGAATTGTCCCCAGTCTGCGACTTCTCCCAACAGGCGCACATCCCGTTCAATGTATGTGCGCAGATATCCCTGAAAATATTCCGGCAACCACTCGAGTTCAAAGGAGTTTGCGTCCGGAAGGAATCCTCTCCATAGTTGTTCAAATATTCCAACTTCTGAATCAAGCCGTTTTTGCTTTGTTTGAGCAAAAGACGCCGGATCTTCGAGATATCGTTTCAGCCAGTGATTTTCTGTGGATTGTTCCGTTATTTCAGATAAACAGAAACCTTCCAGGTCCACAAAGGATGCCCGACCCGCCAGGGATTCACTTGCGGTTTTCATGACCGACCATTGCTGTGAGCCTGTCAGAATGTACAACCCCTTCTCTTTGCGTTGATCCACCTGCCGTTTTATGCTGGGAACCAGTTCCGGCACATATTGAATTTCATCCAAAATCAGAGGTGTGCCCCGGTTTCGCAAAAAAAGCTCAGGATCTTGTTTGGCATTTCCCACATCCACCACGGAATCGAATACAATATGTTCCGCTTTCGGAAACAAATGTTTCAACATCGTGGATTTTCCCACCTGCCTGGCCCCGTTGATAATCACAACCGGAAAATGACGCAGTTGTGAGGTTATTCTTCTGGAAAGAAGCCGTTCTTTATAGTTCATGCATGATATTTAGTGATATCATCATTAAATATCAAGGTAAAATACTCATCTATTCAAGAAATAACGGAGATCTGATAAAATCTCTCTTACCTTAAATCTCTCTTACCCAAATATTCCGAAAGCGGACCAGATCTCCGTGATCCTGAAGTTTCAAAGGACCTTTGGGCGGGTGCGCCTCGTAGTGGGCCAGCTCTTTGTGCTGGGTGGGTCCCTGCAGCACCTGATGGTTGTGCTGCAACACTCCGTTTAACAACACCGTCACGTACGCGGGGAACACCAGTTTCTGTTGATCAAAAACCGGCGCGGTCCAGAGGATATCGAACGTATTCCACTCACCGGGTTTACGGATAGAGTTCACCAGGGGCGGGGTTTGCCCATAAATCCCGCCGACGGTGCCGTCGGGGTAGGTGGGATTGTCAAAGTTGTCCAGCACCTGGATTTCGTACTGCCCCATCAGGAAAACCCCGCTGTTTCCCCTGCCCTGTCCCTGCCCTTTGATCCCCTCCGGGCTCATAAATTCAAGATGCAACTGGCAATCCCCGAATTCGGAGCTTGTCTGCACATCCCCCACCCCGGGAACCACCGCCAGTTCGTCTTTTTCGAGGGACCAGCCGCAGGGACCGCCGTCTTTCACGTTTTTCCAGCCGTCCAGAGTGGTGCCATCGAACAGGACAGTGGCATCGGAGGGAGGCACATTCAGGGGAGCCTTCACCACCGGAGGTTGCGGGCGGGTGCCGTCGTGCACATGGTAGCCGGATTCGGGAAGCACCGGGGTGTCGCTGTAGCCAAGATGCTCGTTTTCGGTTTGTCGGGGGATGGTCATGTTCTGTATCCTTTACAGTAGGTTGTAGGCTTCGGGAAAATCGGTTTTCACATTCACTTCGTGTCCGCGCTGCGCGCTCTGATACAGGGCTTCGAGAATCACCTGCATGCGGAGTCCATCCTCCATATTGGCCGGAAACGGGGTGTCGTCAAGGATGCAGTCCACCAGAAGGTCCGTTGAAATTCGTTCCTTGCCCTCGGGGATGATGCGTGAGGCCAATGGGACCCCGCCCACCTCCTGATTATAGTAGTACTCCTGCCCGTTTGGTCCCTGCACGGTCTCAATACCGCCCTTGGTTCCGATCAATTTCAATGATTCCTGCGAATAGGTCTGCTGATAGCCCGCCCAGGAGGTCTCAAACAGCAGGGATGCCCCGTTTTCAAAGCGGA
>JBBDRC010000270.1:0-16960 GCA_040905625.1 Kiritimatiellia bacterium | reverse complement strand
GATCTTTCTGCATTTGTTTCAGGTAATTCTCCGATTCCTCGGCGGATTTTCCACCTTGCTCCCGGATCACATCCAACAGGGCCTGATGTACATCGTGGGCCATTCGGCTTTCATCTCCGCACACATAAAAATGTGCCCCTTCCTCAAGCCATGCATAGAGCTGCTTCGCCTGCTCCCGTATCCGGTGCTGCACATACAGTTTGTCCTTCTGATCGCGGCTGAAGGCCACATCCACCCTGTCCAGTACTCCGTTTTTCAGCCACTGCTGCCATTCGGTCTGATACAGAAAATCGGTATCGAAATGCTGTTCCCCGAAAAACAACCAGTTTTTGCCGTTACCCGACAACTCACGTTCCTCGACAAACGCCCGGAAAGGCGCGATCCCGGTGCCGGGTCCCGCCATGATCACAGGGGTGTCGATGGTTGCGGGCAATTTGAAGTTTTTGTTGGCGTCCACATACACCCTGACCGTTTCATCCAGCGCCACACGGTCGGCAAGATAGGTGGAGCATACTCCCTTGCGAATGCGTCCATGCGCTTCGTAGCGGGTGACCCCTACGCATAAATGCACTTCGTCCGGGTGCGCATTCAGGCTGGAGGCGATGGAATACAGCCGGGGAGGCAGCTTCCGCAGCATATCCAGAAATTCACCGCAGGGAATCCCCTTTGCGGGCCAGGTGGTGAGCACATCAATCATCTCCCGACCATACAACCAGGTGTTCAATTTATCGTTGTCTTCCAGAATGGCGTCAAGATCCTTGCTCTTCACCACCTCCGCATAGGCGCGAAGGAAGGGACGGGTAATGGTGGTGATCTCAAACGTGCTCATCAGCGCATCCCGCAGGGATTCAATTCCCCGGGCCGTCACCACCTCTTCATCCGGATTGGCATCCAGGGTCTGGATCACCTCGTCCACATACACGGCATCATTGCTGGGCACCACCCCCAACGCGTCACCGGGCTGATAGGTCAGACCGCTGCCCTCCAATGAAAACTCCATGTGCAGCGTCTCTTTGGCGGATCCGCGTCCATTCAGGTTGATACGCTCGAGCAGAGGAGATGGAAACGGATTCTTTTTCGAAAATTCGCTTGTCGGCGCGGAAACGGGTGTGCCCGCCGAAGGGGTTGAAACCGACACCGCCAGTTTCTGAGTGAGAATATCGGCGACCCGGCCTACCCAGGCTTCCGCATTTTCTTCGTAATCCACATCGCAATCCACCCGGTCCAACAGCCGGGTGCCCCCCAACTCCGCAAATCGCTGATCAAAATCTTTGCCGGTTTTGCAAAAATGCTCGTAGCTGGTGTCGCCCAGTGCCAACACCGCAAACGAAATCCCCTCCATTTTCGGGGCGCGACGGCCATGAATGAACGCATGAAGATCCATGGCGGTGTCGGGCGGGTCCCCTTCCCCGTGGGTACTGACCACCACGCAGACATTTTTCTCCTGCTTGAGATTCTGGGTTTTGTAGGTTCCCATATCCTGCATGTCCGCCGTCACTCCCTTGGATTTGAGAGCTTCCACTAAATCGCCCGCGATTCCCTCGCTGTTCCCGGTTTGCGAACCAAACAACACCGTAACCGACTCACTCTCCGGTCCCCCGGTCGCGACCGGAGCCGCGGCAGGCGCGGTGCCCGCCATGGATGCGTTCACTCCCGCCAGATACCCGCACAACCACGAGCCCTGATCCGCAGTCAGGGTGCTGAGAAGGCTGTTTAAGGAGTGTTGTTGTTCAGGTGTCAGTGGACCGACACCCGCCGAAAGGAGTGGAATGCTCATGGAATTAATACCCTAGTAAATTGATAGAGATTGTGTTCTATAGATGAAAATCTTGATTTGTCAAACAAGTGATGCAAATCAGGGCATCTCCCCGCAGCAGGCTTCGGCCCAGGCATGAATGAAGTCCACCAGTTCCGGACGGGTGGCCGAGCGGCAGTTCCGCACATAAAATCCGGAACTGCAGACTCCGGTCACCAGACAGGCTTCCGGTTCCAGTCCGCTCAGCAGCCCGTTGCAATAGCCGGCGTTGAAATTATCCCCCGCCCCGGTGGTCAATTTGGGTTTGGGGGTGTAAGGTCCCTCCACAAACCATTCCCCCTCCGCCGTGGCCACCGCCGCGCTGCGGGTGGGATGGATGACCACCTGGAACAGACCCAGCCGGGTGCGGATGTCCCGGGCGCGGGTCGTCAGATCATCCCCCTCCTGACCAAACAACACCATGGCCACCTGACGGGATTCGTTTTCATTCAGTCCCAGCACCACGTCCACACCCTCCTGAATGCTCTGCAGGATATTCAGCACCCCGGCGATATCCTCCTGACTGCGCTTACGCGGATCGGTCAGATCGATAAAGAGTTTGGCCCGCCGGCTGCGCTTGGCCAGCAGTCCGCCCAGGCCAACCAGAATCGAATTCATTTTCGGAAGCATTGTCCAGTTCACACAGCCGATCAGTTCCATCTTCTCCAACAAGGGCTGCAGCTTCTCTTCCGGCAACTGCGCCAGCACCGCTTTCCAGTTCACCTGCGAAAGTGTGACCATTTTGCCCATGATTACTTTCCCGTCGTCAAACTCCAACGCCTCGCTGTGCCCGGGATCACAGAGGGTGATCACGTCGCGGCAGTGATTGACGAAATCGGTAAACACCGGATTCACGTTTCCCTCGGCTCCAAGAGCACCGCAATAAGTAACGCCAAAGCCTTGCTCCACCAGGTTATTGGCCATGATCGGACCGTTCCCGCCCAGTTTGATCTGTTCAGGGACCATTTCGATATTACAGCTCAGACCGGCCGCCGCCTGCACACGCTGAGCAAACTCGGTAATAGTGGAGATGGGGGTGTAGGCGTCCACGGAATCGCGGGTGTCCACCAGGCGGATAATTTCATCGATAAAACCGTCAAAACCAATCAGCACCTCCGCTTTCGCAGGGCTGGCGGCGAGGGAATGAGCGACATTCGAGACAAGTTTGGTTTTTTCAGTCATGAGTGATTAAGGTACAGGTTGAGAAGTTGATTGTGTAGTGAACCACGAATAAACACGAATAGACACGAATGAAGCCCTGATAGTTTCATTTATATGATTATTCGTGTTGATTCGTGTGAATTCGTGGTTTTTTACTTTATCCGGTCGTGGGCGGAATTCAGATTTTCGTATGGATAGGCTCCACCCCGAAATCAAAATAGCGGGCCGCATTGTTGTAGCAAATATCCCGGATCATCGCCCCCAAACGATCCATATCGGATGGAAGCAGCCCCTCCTCCACGTCCGAACCCAACATGTTGCACAGGATCCGGCGGAAATACTCGTGCCGGGTGTAACTCAAAAAGCTGCGGCTGTCGGTGAGCATACCCACAAAGCGGCTGAGAAGACCCATTTGCGACAGAATTTCAATCTGCTGCTCCATGCCGTGCTTCTGATCCAGAAACCACCAGCCGCTGCCGTGCTGCATTTTGCCCGGACGGGATCCGTCCTGGAAATTTCCAATCATGGTCGCCATCAAATGATTGTCCCGGGGATTCAGATTGTACAAAATGGTTGGTGCCAACTGATTGTGCTGATCCAGGCGGTCCAGAAAACGGGAAAGATCTTTTCCCAACCGCTCGTCACCGATGCTGTCGAAACCGGTGTCCGGTCCCAACTGCTCGAACATACGGCTGTTGTTGCTGCGCATGGCCCCGACATGATACTGCTGCACCCAGCCCCGGGCATGATCCATAATACCGAATTCCACCAGCATGCAGGATTTGAATTGCGCAATCGCCTCCGGAGGAAGGGATTCCCCCCGCATCACCCGGTCAAAGCTGCTGCGAATATCCGCTTCAGTGAAAGGCTCCGCATAAAATCGGTCCAGACCGTGATCCGAGAGGCGGCAGCCCTCCGCATGGAAAAAATCGTGCCGGCTCGCAATCGCCGACATAAACGAATCAAAATCCGCGATTTCGCAATCGCAGACCGTCGCCAATTGATGCACATACGCGCCGAAAGCCTTCGGATTCTCCACCGCCATCGCCTTGTCTGGCCGCCAGGCGGGCAGCACCTTGGTCTCAAACCCGTCTTCGCGGATTTTCCGGTGCCAGCGCAGATCATCCACCGGATCATCCGTGGTGCAGATCACCTTCACATTCGAGCGGCGAATCAGCCCCCGGGCCGAAAAATCGGGGGTGGCCAGCAGGGAATTGCATTTGTCATAAATTTCGCGGGCGTTGTCGACGGTCAAAACCTCCTCAATGCCGAAATAGCGCGACAGCTCCAGGTGACTCCAGTGATAAAGCGGATTCCGGTAGCAGGCCTCCAGGGTTTCCACCCACTTTTCAAATTTCTCCCAATCCGACGCGTCCCCGGTGCAAAACCGCTCCGCCATCCCGTTCGCCCGCATCGCCCGCCACTTGTAATGATCCCCCCCCAGCCAAAGTTGAGTGATGGTTTCCCAGGTTTGGTCCTCGGCTATTTCCCGCGGGCTCAAATGACAATGATAATCAATAATCGGCATTTTCTCCGCAAAATCGTGATACAGACGTTTCGCGGTTTCATTCTGCAGACAAAAATCATCGTGAATAAATGGTTTCATACTCCTGGCTCCTGTTTGCGCGCCTCGTCTAAAAATGCCTGGACCTCCTCCACATCCTTCCAGGCACAGCGGCGACGCTGATATTTGCGGTTCAATAGATCCAACAACTGCTCCCAGTAGGACAAGGGGGGAGACGTAACAGCTTCCCAGTCTTCCGTCCGATGTGATCGACGGGTGAAGGTCCAATGATTCCGTTCCCGAAATGCCTCCACTTCGATCTTTTTCCCGACATCGTCTTTTTCCGTCCAGCCCAAGGTCTGACGCATCAGCGGCATTCCTTTGTGAAACCGGGTTTTCGTTGTAATAAAATCATGCGGGGTTCCCTAAGTCATGGAGCGTGAACTGACAAGCACGATTTGCGGAATTCAAAGAAGCAATTTCCGCAAAATCAGATTTACTTGAATATAATCAAGAGACACGAATGCGGTTGTCCCCGAACACCGGGACGGGAAGACTAACCCTTGTTCGGCATCCGTCGCAGTTTCCGAATCTCTTCTGCCATATCTTTCGGTTTGAACAAAGAGGAACCGATGTCGAACCCGTTGGCTCCGTGATCAAAACAACGCTGACAGGTTTCGGGGTTGAGCCCTCCGTCCACCGCGATGTCCAGATCGGGAAAGCGGTCCCGAAGCTCACGCATCCTGGCCAGCGGTCCCGGAATGAAGTCCTGCCCGCCGAAGCCGGGAAAGACGGTCATGAACAACACCTCGTCCACCAGCGGCAGTACCGAATCAATCGCGGACAGTTCGGTATCCGGATTCAACACAATCCCGGGCCGCACTCCACGTTCCCGAATTCGTTTCAGAGTGTCGGCATGATCGTATTCCGGTTCAATATGCACCAGCAGGGTATCCGCCCCCGCTTCGCAAAATGCGTCCACGTACTGATCAGGTCTCACCATCATTAAATGTACATTCAGGGGAATTTTTACCGTCTTGCGGGCCATGGCCACCACGCTTGGGCTGAAACTCATGTTGGGAACAAACACCCCGTCCATCAGGTCAATGTGAATCTGATCGGCCCCCGCCCGCTCACAGCGGAGGCAGGCATCATATAAATGCCCCACATCCGCGGCCAAAATGGAGGGATTAATCTGCAAAGGCGGCATTACAGGGCCTCCCGCATCTGTTGAATCCGCTCGTAGGCTTTTTCCGCAGCCGCCTCCACCGGAACCGCCTCGAAGTCTTTTTCGCTGCGCGCTTTGATTTCAATCTCCCCTTTGGCCAGCCCGCGTTCACCAATGGTGACCCGCAGGGGGAGCCCCAACAGATCCGCGTCCTTGAATTTGAATCCGGGCCGCTCTTCCCGGTCGTCCACCAGCACATCCACGCCCTTCCCCTCCAGATAGACTTTGATCTCATCCGCATGTCGCATGCAGGCTTCATCCCTGGGACCCAGCACCGTAATCAACACCTCGAAAGGCGCCACGCTTACCGGCCAGATGATTCCGGATGTGTCATTCGATTGTTCAATCACCGCCTGCAGGGTGCGGCTGACCCCGATGCCGTAGCAGCCCATCACCGCCGGATGACTCTTCCCGTTTTCATCCAGGAAATTCGCCCCCAACGCCTCGGTGTATTTTGTTCCCAGTTTAAACACATGCCCTACTTCCACCCCCCGTTTCTCGGTCAAACGCCCCTTCCCGTTCGGAGCCAGGTCTCCGACCTTCGGAAAGGCGATGTCTTCGAAGTTCCGAAGCCCGGAATCGCGTTCCAGATCGAAATTACGCAGGTGAACCCCGGTTTCATTTCCACCGATCACCCCGCCCCGCAATCCTTTGAGGCTGCGGTCCGCGATCATGTGAATGGTCAAGCCGACCGGTCCGGCAAACCCGACCTCGGCTCCTGTCACCTGACGAATGATTTCGGGATCCGCCAATTCCGCACCCGGCAACAACTTGTGCAACTTGATTTCATTCACATCCCGGTCGCCCGGCAGCAGCACCGCCACCGGCTTTTCGTCGGCCACGTAAATCAGGGTTTTCACCAACTGCCGCGGCTCGATTTTCAGAAGCCTGGCGACATCTTCAATTTTTCCGACATTCGGGGTGTCCACCTTTTCCAAGGCACTATCCGCTCCGGGAAATTCATTGGACAGGTCGCACAACCCTTCCGCCCGCTCCAAATTGGCGGCGTAGGATCCGTCGTCCGCCTCCAGAATAGCATCCTCACCCGCTTCGCACGGAATCATGAATTCGTGAGAGGAAGAGCCACCCATATCGCCGGTGTCCGCCTCCACCGCCATGGCATGAAGACCACACCGCTTGAATATCCGCACATAGGCATCGTACATTTTTTTGTAACTCTCGTCCGCCGCTTCGGAACTGACATCGAAGCTGTAGGCATCCTTCATAATAAATTCTTTGCAGCGCATCAGGCCGAAGCGGGGACGGATCTCGTCACGGAATTTTGTTTGGATTTGATAAAAGTTGCAGGGAAGCTGCTTGTAGGAGGTGATTTCGCGCGACACCAGATCGGTGACAATCTCCTCGTGGGTTGGCCCCAACACCATTTCGCGGTTCTGGCGGTCTTTTACCCGGAACATCACATTTTTCAGCGCTTCGTAGCGGCCCGTGCGGTCCCAGATTTCGCGGGGATGCATCGCCGGCATGAGAATTTCCTGAGCCCCGGCCCTGTCCATTTCCTCCCGCACGATCGCCTCGACCTTGCGCAGCGCCCGGTATCCCAGCGGCAGGTAGGTGTACAATCCACTCCCCAGTCGACGGATCAGTCCCGCACGCAACATCAACTGATGACTGATAATTTCCGCATCCTGCGGGGTTTCTTTTAAAGTGGGGATTAACAGATTCGACCAGCGCATACCATTCCTCGATTTCAGTTTAAGATGCCGCGCACCCTGCCCGAAGATACCCGTTTATTCAAGTCGAATGTGAAACCTGAATTTGCGGTTTAAAAATACTTTCTAAGATTAATCAGCCGTCTCTCCATGTGGAACCCGCTGAATATCATCCCGTTCGTACCCCTCCTCCACCGCCAGATCAATCAGTTCAGTCAACCGGGCCTCCGGGAGGTGGGGATCCCGCGCCATGATCCACAGATAATCCCGTTTGCGACGTCCCACAAGGGTCTGTTGATAATTTTCGTCCACATACATAATGATGTACTCCGCCTTGATCGGCCACACAAACCGCATGCCCCACACCGCGTTGGAGGGATCGTCCTTCCGCACAAACCCCACCGGGGTGTAGGTTTTCAGTTCGCCGTCCGGTCCGCCCTTATTGAACGTGAACGTCGTATCAATGCGCCCACCCTCTTTCCGCTCGTAGGTTTCCAACGCATTCCATGCATCTTTCTCAAGGAAGGTCGGAATGTTTGCCACCACGTACCAGTCCCCCATGAACCGGTCGAGATCCACAGAAGGTTCAGTTCGGATGGCTTTGGGAGAGGTGCAGGCAGTCATAATAAGGAAAAGGGAAAGAATAGTAATCAGTGAATATGCAACTTTTTTCATACATATACATCGTGACCGGAGTGAAAGAACTTACAACGTCTCAGCACACAGGACCGCGCACTCGCGGTTCGGTGCGATTGATGGTTAACATTTGGATTTTAACCGCGAAATCCACCCGAATGGACGTGAATATATTCAAACCTCAAAAACCTCTCCGGTGCGGGTGAAGATTAACTGACAGGTCACTTGATCCGGTTCCCATCCCTGCATATCCGCCAGCACCCGGCGATACAGGTTCATTTGCGGCGCGTAGTTCTGAACCGTGTCCTCATCCACCCGCTGGTTGGTTTTGTAATCCTGAATCCAGGCCCGATCCCTAAACAGCACCACCCGATCAAAAATCCCGGTCACCCAGCCCTCGTTAAGCACCGTTTCAAATTTTTGTTCCCGCCACAGGTCCAGAACCTCATCCGGTTTTCGCAGGCAGGAAAGCCCCGCAACCTGCCGGACATGTTCAGACGCTTCACTGTCCTCAGCCTCCCCTTGCTCCCGGAGAAAAAGTTCCACATCCATACCGTCGACCCACTCCACCTTCTCCAGCAGATCATGAACCCGGCTTCCCAGTGCCCGGCCATCCTTGCTGAAAAACCGAAATTCGCGGTCCAGCTTTTTCAGGCCGGCATCCTCCCGGGAGGGCTCCAGCCTGGGTAAAGTTTTTTGTCCGGATGTTAAAAGAAAGGGTGCGGGTTCAGCAGTTGGAACCGGTTGAGGCATCAGTGACGCCCCCCAGGCGGGGTCCCCCAGCAGAATCAAACGCTCCGTTCCTTTGATGGCGCCCCCCGATATCTTTTGAGCTTGTTCTTTTAGTCGTGAGGACACCCAGTTGTGTACTTGATTCCGCGATCCCCCGTTCGCGGGCGAAGGGGCCAGCACCACCTGCAACGACTGTTTGGCCCGGGTCAGGGCCACATACAGAATACAAAGGGTTTCATACGCCTGTACGGACAACTGACGATCCAACATCTCTTTAAATTCAGGAATCTGTTCACAGACATCTTTCGGAGGCAGCAGGGTCACACACGGGGTGTCCGCATCCACCGGGGAGGTTACCAAAGCATCAGTACTGGAGGTGGCAAATGACGAGAAAGCGCCTATCGGAACAATCACCGCATCAAATCCCAGGCCTTTGCATTGATGAATGGTCATGATCCGAATCACGCCGCGGGCCATGTGTTCCTTTAAATTCACTTTATCCACATAGGCGAGAAAGCGGTCAATGGAAGGTTCACCCAACCGGTCGAACTCCAACGCCACCTCCACCAACCGCGCCAAGCGGGCCTTTGAAAAATCGGCCTCCGCCGATAAGGGCAGTTTCTCAATCATCTTACACACCGCCGCATGCAATCCCTTTAACTGAACCTTCCGCAAGACACTCTGCGACTCCACGTTCAATCCGGCGAGACGGCACACATTTTTGCTGAAATCATCCGCCGGGTGCGCCGCCTGTTTTAACGCCGCCAAAACCGCTTCCACCGCCGTATCATCCCGCAGGGTTGCCGATCCCTCAAGCGACACCCGATACCCGGCTTCTCTAAGTACCCGCGCGATTTCGCCGCCCTCGCGGTTGCTGCGGACCAGAACCGCGGTTTCCGCCTGTGGCGGCAGATTCCTGACCATTTCCAACACGACCTCATGAACAGTCACCTCTTTATCCACCACCTGCACGACCTCGGCCATCCCCCGCAAGTCGGTTTTAGCGGATCGATGGATCTCGAATTCACGGTTCCATCTCTGCATCGCCGCCTCGGGGAGAGTGTCGAGGATCGGAACGTCCACCAGTAATCGATTCACCAGATCCAGCACCGGTTGCGCGGATCGGTAGGACGTGGCCATGGACTGATGTTCAATGGAGGGCCACTCCTCCAGAACCTGCCCGAACAATTCCGAATCACCTCCACGCCAGGCGTAAATGGCCTGCTTCACATCTCCCACATAAAAGAAACTTCGCCGCCGCTCCGAATCCTGCAGCACCTCTTCCATAAATGGACGCAGCACCCTCCATTGCAGTCGATTGGTGTCCTGAAACTCATCCAACAGCCAATGCGAAATTTCACCATCCAGTCGGTAGGCAATCTCAACGGGTTCCAACAGATCAAAATTGGCCATAAGCATACAGGCATCCTCAAAGGACAACTGCCCCCCGGGCAGAACTGAACGCCGATAGGTGGCTTCATATGCTAACAGGAATCCATACAACGCCTGGGTGCGGGATTGGGCCTGATAAACCGCCACCGCACGGACATGTTCCACCAGCGCTTGAAGATTCTCCCAGATCCTGCCACTGAGGTCGATTTCTTTACCCGAATACGTCAATGTGGGTCCTTCACCCCGGAGCAACGCCTTGCTCAAGGTGTCGCCAGGCAGATCGTATGACCACGTCGAACTGACCCGAAACCGTGAAGCGCTCTCTATGAACAAAAGCAGCGATGACAGAGCCCTGGCGTTTCCGACCTGCCCGGGAAGCATTTCAATTAACCTTTCCGCGGTCTCTGTTGCCCCCTCGTCAGTCAAAGTCGAGGGAGGATTTTCCAATCGGAGTCCCCGCCATGCTTCCGGTTCGGGAAACGACAGAAAAGCCGCCCGATGATCTCCCAGAAACCGTTCGATCAATTTCAGGAAACTTTTTTCCGATTTTCCGTGAGTGGCCTCTTCAAACAATTGTAGAAAGGTGTCGGCCTGATCCTCCGATAAGTGGCCCGCCCGGAAAATCGAATTCAGCACCTGACGCTGCACCCGAATATACTCTGACGATTGGGTATCCATCAACGCGAATTCAGGAGGAAGCCCCAACTCCACTGATACAGCCAAAAGCATCTGGGAAATGCGCGAGTCCAGCGTTCCGATGCGAAGTCGGTGCAAGGAACGAAGCACCCGGCGAAGATCACTCAGGAAATCCTCACACGGATGTGGCATTCCCATGACCTTTGAAGTGAGCGATGCCTGATCTTCGCTGGAGGCCGCCTTCCTCAAGGCCTCCACGATGCTGTCAAAAATCTCCCCCGCCGCTTTACGTGAAAAGGTATAGGCGCCGATTTCATCCGGCGGGGCATCCATCGCCAGCAGGCGCAATACCCGATGCGACAACTGAAACGTTTTACCGCTGCCTGCACTGGCGGAAATGCAGAGATAAGGTTTAAATTCGCTCAAACGAGTTCCTCATCCCCGGACACCTCCCCGATCAGGGCACGGGCCTTGCCTTCAAGTTCAGCGGGAACGCTCAAAAACACATACTGCGACACCCCGCCTTCTCCAAAAATGGATTCATCGCTGTGAATGGTAAACGGTATGGAAGCATGGTCCAGCAAATGAGCAGTGGTTTCGGCCTGCAGTTTATTATTAAAATTCGCGATACGTACAAAGTCCATAGATGCCTCCTTGGTTTGGTCGATCCATCGTGAACTCATCACTTCACAGATCAAGACTAAGTGCACAAAAATTTACACTTCAGGACTTCCCGGGAGCAACATCCACCCCCCGCAGCGATTCCACCCCCGGGATCTCCACCGGCAGCGCTTTCCCCGCCTTTTTGCGCTTTGGACCGAAGCATTCCCGATATTCCCGCATCAGATCCTCATAAACTGAGGGTAATTCCCACGGGACAATGGTCAGAGCCCATGACATCCTGCCGGATGAAGGCCTGCTCAAGGCGGGAGCGGAGGGTTTGTGAAAGGCAGACGTAGTCGATTCTCCAACCCACGTTTCGGCTTCGGGCTGCGGCCCGATAACTCCACCAACTGTACGCACCCAGCTCATTGGGATGTAATGCGCGAAAGCTGTCAATAAAGCCCGCATCCACGATGTTATCAAACCCCGCCCTCTCCTCGTCTGTGAAGCCCGCGTTTTTGTGGTTGCTTTGAGGATTCGCCAAATCAATTTCCCGGTGGGCCACGTTCAGGTCTCCACAAAAAACAACGGGCTTGGTTTGCTCAAGTTTCGTCACGTAGGTCAGAAAGTCCACATCCCACTCTTCACTCCGATAAGGCAACCGCTGCAGTTCATTTTTGGAATTCGGAGTGTAAACAGTCACCAACCGGAAATCGGAATGTTCCACCGTGATCACCCTCCCCTCCTGATCATGTTTTTCGATGCCCATTCCTGTTTCCTGATGTAAAATCCGCAACTTTGTGGCCACCAGGGTCCCCGAATAGCCTGGTTTTTGAGCCGGATTCCATAGTACCTGATACTCCGATGGAAATTCATAGGGTACCTGGGCAGGGAAGGCTTTGATTTCCTGAAGACACAGGATATCAGGCTGTTCGGCCTCCACGTATTCCGCAAAGCTTTTTTTTAGACAGGCCCGGATGCCATTCACATTCCAGGATACAATTTTGATGCTCATTTTCACTTCCCGTCAGGGGTTAAAAATTTCTTTACCGGCTGGTCCGGCAATCGCAAAATTGCCTTGATGGCCTCGGCCCGATGCGAGATCCGGTTTTTGATCTCTTCCCCCAATTCCGCAAAACTTTTCTCGTATCCGCAAGGATGGAACAAGGGGTCATATCCGAAACCGTTTTCTCCGGCGGCCTCCAGCGCGATGTCTCCGTGACATTCTCCGCGCACGACCCATTCCTCTCCTTCGGGACCGCACAGCGCCAGCACACAGACAAATTTCGCCCGTCGATTGGTTTCGCCCCGGAGTTTTTCCAACAAAAGCCGGTTGTTTGCCGCATCGTCTCCATGAACTCCGGCAAACCGGGCGGAGTAAATACCGGGCGCACCCTCCAACACGTCAACGGCTAATCCGGAATCATCCGCCAGGGCCCACCCATTCAGATGGACCGCCAACCCGCGGGCCTTGATTAAGGCATTCGCCTCAAAACTGTCTCCGTCCTCAATCAACTCTGGAGGAGACTCCACATCGCGCAAACTTCGCAGGGGGATGCCCAACATTTCCTGAATTTCCGCGCACTTGTGGGCGTTTCCGCTGGCGAAAGTGAGTGAGTTGTTTGTCATAATTTATTTTGCTCCCTGGCGTAGGTTTCCCGCATAAATGCCCGCATCTTTTGTAAGCCTTCGTCCTGCAGTTGCTTGATCCTGGCCCGTGTCAGTCCAAATTCCGCCCCCACTTCATCAAGGGTGTATCCTTCCACATAACGCCGCTTCAGGATGAGCTGCAGACGCTCGGGCAATCTGGCGACCGCCTCCCACACGTCATTTCGTTGTACCTCCACACTGGAATCCACTTGTTGGTGGTCGGCAATGAGGTCGTGCAGGGAGGAATAGGTGTCCCCGAGGGCGGCATCCAATGACAGCGGGGTGCCGGGCATTCGTTGCCACTGTCGAACCATGGGTAAGAGCTTTTTGATTCGTTCCGGAGGCAGCTTCGTCATTTCCGACAGGATCAGTTCAGATGGGTCCTCCCCCTGTCGATCCCGCCAGTTTTCAATCACAGCCTGAATCTTGATCATCTCCTCGCTCGGTCGAATGCCCAGAGCTCCGGAGCGGATGTGATCCCGAAAATAATTCCGCAACCGGTTTTGAATGGATCGCTGCGCATAGGCAAAAAACGGAACTCCGCGAGTGAAATCGAATTTTCGTATCGCATTCCCAAGCGCACGGGATCCCTCCTGCAAAAAATCAGAAATCCAAATCTGGCCAATCCAGTAGAACGGCTTCACGCAGGATACGATCAGCGGCCGGTTGGCAATAAACAATTCCTCCTCGGCCGCTTCCATGCGCCGCACATATTCCAAGGTTTTCCGCAAGGCCCCGCCCCAGAAGTCGGGATCCTCCGATTCGCATTTGGCCAGGCGTCGAATGTGGTGACAACACCAATATATTTCACGGTACAATTCATCCACCATTTCGGATTGCAGAATATCCACCATGCCGCGGTCCGCCAAAAAACGTGTGATCGGCATGGTGTCACTGTCCGCCCGGCCATACCGCCGGGGTTGACGTATCTTGTCCGGCTCAAAATCGGGATCCTCAAATTCCGGCAATTCCAGATCCAGGAAAGGCAGGCCCATCGACGCCTCGATAACATCGGTTCGATCTTGTTCCATGGAATCGCTCAACGTGTTTGGTTCCTTATGTGCATATGAACCTTTCTCATAACGGATTCTCCTCCTCCTGTCCCTCTAAAAATGCCTTCGCCCACTTTTTCAACCGTTCATCCTCCGCCCAGAGTTCCATCTGCCGCACGGCTTCGGGAATATATTTCAGAAAACGCCGGGTTTCCGGTATCGCACCCAAACGTCCATATGCACCCAGTGCCTGCGCCAACCGCTGAACCGCCCCCAGGGCGTAGACCTCCTCATCCACCGGCCGCCCGGCATGGCGATTATACAGGGCCAATGCTTCACGTTGCTCTTCTTTCGTCCGTCCCACGTACGGATCCGCCAATAAAGACCCCAGATCGTACGCGGCCGGTCCCGGGCGCATGCCCTGAAAATCAATCAGTGCGGGCTCCCTGTCGACCCACATGATATTCGTGCATTGCAAATCCCGGTGAAGCAGGACCCGGGGCTGATCCTCCAGCATCTTTGCCACTTCCGTCAACGCGGATTCGAGCCCTTTCGCATCGGCGTTGGAGTCATGCCGAAGCAAAAACTGTTCCCGGAACAAGGTTCGTTCCCAGGCAAACAGCGCCGCATCAAAGGGTGCCTCAAGCTTTACTCCCGCCGGCACCCGCAGCCCGTGCAGGCGGGCCGTCATTTTCAACACATTCGCCATGTCTGTACGATTACGCGTTACACTTCCGTTCAACAGCCGATCCCGCAAATCAATCTGTCCCAGATCCTCCACCCGCAACCATGCGCCTTGTTTCCGGCTCTCTACAATCCCGGGCACCCGAATTCCCCGCTTCGCCAAAAAACGGGCGTGCCCGGCAAAACGCGCATTTTCCGGCCGTGCGCTTCCGGACGCCATCACCAAATCAGTTCCTCCGCGAAAAAAGATCCGACGAAAGCCTCGATCCGACCCGCGTGCCGACAACACTTCCACCGCCTCCACTTCCGGGAGCCATCCTCTTTCCGTTTCAGACAGTCCCCGATGCGGACTCACAATCAGACCAGAAGCCCTGACTCCCTTTCGCACCCTTGCACCCGGCCCCACAATCGCATGGGTCAATTGCGCGCCCGCCTCCACCTTCCCCCCGGGAAAAATCACCGAATCCCCCGCAGCCTCCAGCAGTTGATCCGGAGTTCCCACATCCGCCCATACACTCCCCGGAACCTCCACACCCAGGATAGTTTCCCCGGTAGCCAATGCGCATTCGTAACCGGTGATCACCGACGAGAAATTCTGATCCGGCAGATACGACCACAGCTTCGGCGACATCAAATGCAGACCGCTGAACGTGACTCCTCCTCCCCGAAAATCCACAACCCTCCCCTTTTCCACTTTGACCGAGCGCGGCCCCGCATCGGGAACCATCCACAGGCAGGCAAGAGGTTTTTCGCGTTCATAGGCCTCCATCAGAGGAAGTGGATTCAGGTTCTGCACGACATCGGCGTTGCACACCCACAGCGGTTCTTCCGCAACAAACCAGCGCATCCGACGCAATCCGCCTCCCGTCCCGAGAATTTCCGGTTCAAAAGAAAAGTTCAATTGCATCCCCTCCGGACACCATTCAGGAACCTCCCGCACCATTTCTCCCGCCAAATGATGAATATTCACCAGCACCTCCCGCACCCCCCATTCACGAAGCTGCAGCAAGACATGCGCGATCATCGGTTTTCCGTGCAGTGGAACCAGTGGCTTGGGACAATCCAGAGTGAGTGGAGACAGACGCGACCCGAAACCGGCCGCCAACACGATCGCCTTTCGGGGAACCCTCAATCGGTCTCTCCCGCTTTGAATAACTCAAATCCCACCAGCCGGCATTCCAACGGCCCGTTGAACAAAGTGTGTCGCTGCGCCAGTTTCAGTCCGAAGCGTTTCGCCAACGCCAAATTCCCGGTGATGACCAATCCCTGTCCACCAGTGGTCAACCCCTTCATCCACTTCCCCATGTCCCGATAGAGCCCGGTCAAATCCTCCTCCTCCAGACGCAATCCGTACGGAGGATTCATCACCACCCAGGCGGGTCCCTCCGGAATCTCTGAATCACGGAAATCACAGGATTCAAATTCAATCAACGCCTCCACCCCCGCTCTGCGGGCATTGGAACGGGCCATTTCCACCGCCTCCGGATCCTGATCACCACACACCAGAGCCGGAACCGACTCCACGGGTTTGATGTCCGCCTTTGCCGCCCGCAGTTCCTTTTCCCACAGATCCCGATCAAACCGTTTCAACTCAAACAACCCGAAGTGCTCACGGGTCAACCCAGGGGCCCGATTCTGTGCCAGCAGCGCTGCCTCGATCGCCAGCGTTCCGGATCCCCCCATGGGGTTTACCAGGGGACAATCCGCAGGCCAGCCGCCCGCCAGCAACACCGCCGCGGCCAACGCCTCCTGCAGCGGTGCCTCGCCGGCCTGCATACGATACCCCCGCTTCGAAAGGGGACGACCCGCCAGATCCACCGACACCGTCACTTCGTCCCCGATCCAATGCAAATACACACTCGCCCCATGATCGCTTGGACCCGAATCCGGACGTCGCCCATACACCGACCGCAGCCGGTCCATCACCGCGTCCTTCACGGTCAAAAAAGCAAAGCGCTGATCCCGGATTTCCTCATTGCGCACCGCTCCGTGAATCCGCACATAGCCGTCCGGCCCCAGATGATTCTCCCAGGGAACCTCCATCAACTGGCGATACAGGGCATCAGGACGTTCAGCCCGGAATTGGCAGACCGGCACCAGCACCCGATGCGCCGTCCGCAACCACAAACACATCCGCATCTGCTCCGCCACATCCGCCGACACCACCACCGCCGCCGTTTCCTCGCGCAGGATCTCCACCCCCAGGGCGCGAAGTTCTGAGGCCAACACCGGCGGAATTCCCCGGGCACAAGTTACGGATACGGTTTCTTTCACGCG
>JBBDRC010000269.1:0-17027 GCA_040905625.1 Kiritimatiellia bacterium | reverse complement strand
TTTCTCTTCTGTTCCCTCATATTCAAATACTCAGCCCAACCCAATGGAAGGAGCAAAAATCTCAGAAAAAGAGATGCAGGCCCAGGGTGACCAGGGCGATGTCAGCGAGGATATGGCTGATGCAGGCCGGGAGGACGCTTTGATGTCGCAGGGTAAGCCTGCACCACAATCCGCCGGCCGCAAAGATGGTGAGATTCACACCGAGAGTGGCGGGAGGACCCAGCCAGGCGCTGACCACGACCAGATGGTGCAGGGTGAATGCGGCGGCGGCGAGCAAAGCCGCTGTGTTGCGGGAGGGGACAATTGCCTGCAACTGACGGAGCACAAACCAGCGCCAGACCATTTCCTCCAGCACCGCGTTCACGGTGCACCAGTAGAGTCCCATGAGCACCAAAAGCAGCAGAGCCCAAATCGGAAAGCGGGCGGGGGATAGAGTCACTCCGCGTGCGCCGATGAGGGTCTTGGGTTGTCCGGCGGGTTTCATCGTGTATGACTTTCACCGGATGGGGACTGAACTTCAAGTCCTGAATTTGTTCGGAGTCCCTCGTTTACGAGGCTTCATCAAAGACCTTTCACGGTCTGCGTTTCAGAACCCGGGTTTTCCGGAAGCCATCCCCAGCATCGTAAATAGACCAATCCTATGCGAAGTTTTAAGCTTTACAGTGTACTAGTTTCTTCGGCGGGGAAAGTCGGTGGGGATCGAGGGCCGTCACTTCGAGGATGGCTTCGCTGTAGCCGGGCCCTTTCTCGCGGATATAGTCCATGAACTGCTGATGCGGCATGCCCTGGGGGCCGTCGGCCACATCCGACACTTCGCGAATGGAGACAAAGGGGATGTTCAGTTCGCAGCAGAGCAGGGCCAGCGCCGCCGTTTCCATGTCCACTCCCACAGCCCCGGGATTCACATGTACGGTGCTGTCCACGAAGCGGTCGCCGCTGATGAGCATTCCCCGCACCGGATTCGGGACCGTAGCCAATTCCACCAAGGGGAGTTCCAGTGGGCAGTGCATTGCGTAACCGTGGCCCAGAGGGATGTCCGGGACATTCAGAAACAAATCCCATTGCCGGGTGTGGTCCGCCATCACCATCGTACCCTGAGGGGTGCCGTTCAGGCCGCCGCAAAAGCCCACGGAAATCACCATTTCCGCCGGTTCCCGTAACAGTGCTTTGGCCAGTTGACTCACCGCCAGCACTTTTCCAATCCCCGTCACCACCGCTTCGCAGCCGGGGGGCAGTGCACAGCGGGGCGCCTCCTCCGGCATGGCATAAGTTATGTATTTCATGGGACCCCCTTAACCAAATCGAGTGGCATTTTGCCACCGAAAAGACAGGTCGTTTTAGAAAACCGCACCTTCGAGCCGCGGTTTGAACCTCCAGGTCCTTTTTTTATGTAATTTCAGGGTGACAATCTAACAGATTCTCTCCATAGTCACGAATTACCCATACAAGGAACCCTATGATCCACCAACTCGCACACGTTTGCATCACCACCCCGGATTTGGACGCCACAGTACGGTTTTATCGCGATATTCTCGGTCTGGACGTCACGTTTCATTTCCTCCGGAACGGCGAAAAAATCGGATGTTATTTTCATGCGGGCTCTCAAACCTTTCTGGAATGCTTTACCCGAACCGACAACACCGTTACCAAGGGCGATATCACCCATTTCTGCCTGCAAACCAAGGATATTCAGGCTCTGGAGACCTCGCTGCGGGCGGCCGGAGTGGAAACCCGCAGCAGAAAAACCGGCGCGGACAACAGTCACCAATTCTGGTGCACCGACCCGAACGGTATCGATATTGAATTCCAGGAATACACGTCCGAAAGCTGCCAGATCACCGGAAACGATTGCCACGTGGACTGGTGAGATAAGCGATATTTAAATAAACCCATGACGACACACTCCTCTCCCCCGGTGATTCAGGTTCAGGCGCTCGAAGCCGCCTACGGTAAAGGCTCCAAACGAACGCAGGCGCTCCGGGGCATTTCCTTTGTGGTGCGGGAGGGGGAATGCGTGGGTTTTATCGGCGCGAACGGGGCGGGAAAATCGACCACGCTGAAAATTCTCATGGGCTTCCGCTTTCCTGATGCGGGGTCGGCGATGGTCTTCGGAGAAAGGGCGGGCACCACCGCCAGCCGTCAGCGGATCGGGTATCTGCCGGAGGTGGCCCTGTATTATCCCTTTATGAAAGCCCGGGAACTTCTGGAACTGTACGGCGGGCTCAGCGGTTTGTCCAAATCGGAGTTGAAGGCGCGTATTCCGGGATTGCTGGAGCAGGTCGGTCTGGCCGGGAGAGGGGAATCGCTGCTGAAGACCTTCTCCAAGGGCATGCAGCAGCGTCTGGGAATCGCCCAGTCTCTGATCGCGGAACCGGATCTGCTGATTTACGATGAGTTGTCGTCGGGACTGGATCCGCTGGGCCGCCATGATTTGCGGGAGGTGTTGCTGGACCTAAAAAAGAAAGGCCGCACGATTTTTTTCAGCTCCCACGAACTGGTCGAGGTGGAAACGCTGTGTGACCGGGTGATCATGATTCATCAGGGCCGCATCCTCAAAGATCTTCCGCTGGCGGATCTGCAGGCGGAGTGCGGAGAGTTGTCTCTGGAGGCGTTTTACATCGAAACCCTGAATCAGGAGTCGGCATCCGTATGAGGATGCGACAGATGGGTCTGGTGGCCCGCGGGGTCTGGCTGGAGGCGATCCGGCGAAAGGAAATCTATGTGATTGTGGCCGTGAGCTGTCTGTTTATTCTGGGGCTGTCGCAATTGCGTTTTTTTGGACTGATGGATCTGAGCAAATTTTATCGGGAAGTGGCGCTTAAAATCATGGGGGCCGCCACCGCGCTGACGGTGATCGTGCTGGGGTCGCGTCAATTGCCCCGCGAATTCGAATCCCGCACCATTTATCCGCTGCTCGCCCGGCCGATTCACCGCATCACCTACCTGTTCGGCAAGCAACTGGGAGTGATGGCGGCGGGCGCGTTTTGCCTGATGCTGTTTTTGGGGTTGTACGTGGCGGGCTGCCTGCTGTTGGGGGCTCCGATTTATCCGGTGTTGCTGATGCAGCATGTCTTCCTGCAATTGTGCATGCTGCTGATTCTGACCAGCCTGTGTTTTTTGCTGTCGGTGCGGTTCAGCCTGGATTCCGCGATCACCTTCGGCTTTTTATATTACCTGGCCTCCTCCATTCTCTCCAATTTGTTCCTGATGCTGCATGAAAGCGCGCAAGGTGCCGCCAGAGTCGTGATCACGGCGTTCACCTGGCTGTTGCCGCAACTGATTCTTTTCGACCTCTCGGAGAAAAACGTGCACGGGGATGTATGGGGGCCCTTGCCGGCGGTGGCGATGGGGCAGCTCTTTCTCTACGCCCTGGCATTCACCACTGTGTATTTGGGGATCACCCTGGCGTTGTTCAGGAGGAAACCTCTGTGAACAAAAAGATTTTGACGCTCCTCATTCTTCTGCGCGGCAGCCTGCTGGAGCTGTGGCGGCGTCAGGATATGTGGATTCTGGTGATGTTGATGGGGCTGTTCGGGTTGGTGGCCCTGGGGGCGCGGTTCACGGGAAGTCACTCTCCGGCCGCGGCCACCTTCATGCTGGATCTGGGGTACCAGTTGGCCGGAATCTTCGCCCATTTTCTCACTGTGATTCTGGCGGTGCGTCAAATACCCAACGAAATTGAAAACCGCACGCTGTATCCGTTGCTGGCAAAACCTCTGGATCGGGACACCCTGCTGATGGGCAAATGGCTGGCCTGTGTGCTGGGGGGGCTGCTGGTGTACAGCCTGTTTGTGGTGATTGTGGAACTGGTGACTCCGCGGATGGAAACCTACGTGTTTGCCACCCTGCTGCAGCACTTGGCGGTGCAGCCTCTTTCGATCGCCTGGGCGGCCGGACTGGGAATCCTGCTAAGCCTGTGTCTGCCCCGGGGGCTGGCCCTGGGCGGAAGTCTGCTGCTGGTGTTCGCATCGGAAACTCTCTTCAATTGGCTGCGTGACTCGATTTCGTTGGTGCATGCGCTGCCCCGATTCGGCGCATTGAATCTGGCCACCCGCTATACCGACGGGGCAGGGGCCCTGACGGCGGCCGAGTTTCTGTTCCTGGTGGTGTATCCACTGTTGTGGACCCTGTTTTGTCTGGGCACGGCCAGGGAACTGTTTCGCAGGAGGGCCCTGTGAAACGGTATTCGCTGTTTTTCCAGTTATGGATTCTGGCGGCGTTGCTGTCTCCCCGTATTCAGTTCAGGGATTATGAAGAGGGGCGGTCGCGGGATCTGTTGACCCGGGTGGAGGTCAATCAAAGCGCCCTGGCGCGGATCATGGGCGAGTTCCGTACCGGAGCAAGCGACATGCTGTTCATCAAAACGGAGCGGTACCTGCACAGCGGCGTGGGCTATGTGCCTCACTTGACCGAAGCTCTGCTCAGCGTGGAGGGCACGGATAAAGGGGTGGAGGCGCATATGGCGGAAATGCGGGAGGGCCATGAAGAGGAGGGTCACGATCCTTTCCACCACGAAGAGGAGGCGGAAACCCTGGTGCCGACCCCCGGACAGGACTATCGCCGCTGGCTGGGCGAAATGCACCGCACCGTGAAACCCTGGCGGGATCCAGGTCTTGCCCATCAACACAGCGACGGCAAGGAGCTGATTCCCTGGTTCCGAATGATGACCCTCAGTGACCCGCATTACATTCGGGGGTACATTGTGGGAGCCCACTGGATTAAACGCCACGATCCAGAGGCGGCCATGAAATTTGTGGAGGAGGGGCTGATCCACAACCCCAACGATTTTCAACTGCATTTGTCCAAGGCGTTTCTAATGTTGCAGGAAGCGCGCCGTATGGGGCAGGGGACCCTGGAAACCGATGATATCGCCGTACAGGGACAGATTGTGAGGGCCAAAAGATATTTTCAGCGCGCTGCGGAGGAAATGGCCAGGGTGCGTCCGCGGGAAGTGCCCGGAGAGGATATCGCGGATCACCCGGACTGGGGCACCTACCATGAAAGCGACGCCATGGCCGCCGCCCACATGGCGATCCTGTTGGAGGAGCGATACGGTGACCCTGATACCGCCCTGGAACTGAAAACCCGCTATCAAAAATTAATGCCGGGCTACGAACGTTTGCAGCGTTGAAGGAACGCCAATCTCCGTATTGGCGGGGCGAAGGGGGCGAATTCGGATCGGAATTCCTCCCGCATGGTGATTCCCGCACTGAGTTCTCTTCAGATCTGTTTGCACCTCTTTAATTAAAGGGTAAGGGGGAATGCCATGTTGAAAGCCAGTTCCCCAGCTTTAATCTCCGGTCCGGTCGGTCCCTCGCTGTTGCGAATGGCCTGGCCTATGTGCGTGGGGCTGCTGGCGAATATGCTGTTCAACCTGGTGGACACCTATTTTGTGGGCAAGCTGGGTCAGCAGGAACTCGCGGCCATGGCGTTTACCTTTCCCCTGGTCTTTTTTGTCACCGGCAGCAGCATGGGAATGAGCATCGGGGTGTCCTCCGTGGTGTCCAGAGCGATTGGAGCGGGTTCGGGCGGGCGGGTGAAGGAAATCACCTTTCACAGTCTCCTTTTGGGGGTGACGATGGTGCTGGGACTGTTGGCCATCGGTTATCCATTGTTGAACCCGATTCTGCGGGGAATGGGCGCGTCCGAAGAGATGATTCCCATGATCCGGTCCTACATGATTCCCTGGGCCTGCGGGATTGTATTTATCGTGCTGCCCATGA
This sequence comes from Kiritimatiellia bacterium, assembly GCA_040905625.1. GTDB lineage: Bacteria > Verrucomicrobiota > Kiritimatiellia > SS1-B-03-39 > UBA6053 > UBA6053. The sequence continues at coordinate 11,304 of JBBDRC010000269.1, read as the reverse complement.
TCGGCAACTCCGTGATCCGCTCCACCGGCAACACCCTGATTCCCAGTATGGTGATGCTGGTGGCCGGCGTCATGAACGTGATACTCGATCCGATTTTTATCTTCGGCTGGGGTCCAGTCCCCGCCATGGGACTGCGGGGCGCCGCCCTGGCCACCGTGATCGCTTATATTACCGTGTTTCTGGTGATGCTCAGCCTGCTGCGCTTCCGCTACAAGCTTCTCGAATTCCATTTCGGCGGACTTCGACAGATCCTGGCCTCCTGGAAAGAAGTTCTGGAAATCGCCCTGCCCGCCGTGTTCACCAACCAGATGATTCCGGTGGCCAACGGGGTATTGACGGCCATTGTGGCCGGCTATGGCGAGGCCGCGCTTGCCGCCTGGGGGGTGAGCACCCGTTTGGAATCGCTGATGATGAGTCCTTTCTTCGCGCTCAGCACCGTGATGGCTCCGTTTGTGGGGCAGAACACCGGTGCCGGACGACAGGACCGGGTGGGGGAGTCTCTCCGGTTCTGCGGGAAATGCTGCATTGCCGGATCGTTGCTGATTTGGATTCTTGCGGCCACGTCCGGCCCCCGCATCTCGCATCTGTTTTCCGAAAACCCGGACACCCGCAGCCTCATCGAGCTTCATCTATGGATCGTGCCTCTCAGCTACGGATTTTTCGCCTGGAAGCTGCAATACACCTCCGCCTTCAACGCCCAGCGGCATCCCCTCTACTCCACCGCCACCTTTCTCGGCCGCTTCTTTGTGTTCATGATCCCCCTGGCCTGGGCCGGACAACATTATTTCGGCCTCACCGGACTCTACACCGGAATCGCCCTCGGCAATGTCGGTGCTCTGCTGCTGGCCCACAGTCTGTGGAGACTGCTTCAGTATCGGTCCCGCAGATCGGCAATGTCCGGGTAAGTCAGCCTCCGTCCGCTTCGAAACCCATCTTCCCAACCCGATACTGAATTTATAATTCACGGTTGCCTTTTTGTGTGAATTTGTCAAGGGTCCCCCATGAATATCAAAAAACTTCTGGTGGCGAACCGCAGTGAGATCGCCATCCGCATCTTCCGTTCCGCCCACGAACTGGGCATCCGCACCGTGGCCATGTACTCCCACGAAGACCGCTTCTCTCTCCACCGGTTCAAGGCCGATGAGGCCTACCAGGTCGGCGACCCGGGCGAACCGATTCGTAATTACCTGGCCATCGAAAAGATAATCACCCTGGCCAGGGAACACGGGGTGGACGCTATTCATCCCGGCTATGGATTTCTCTCGGAAAACGCGCAGTTCGCGCGGCGCTGTCGGGACGAGGGCATCCTGTTTGTCGGGCCCAGCCCGGAAATGCTGGACGAGTTGGGCGACAAGACCGCCGCCCGCAAACTGGCCGAACGCGCCGGCGTACCCATTCTTGGAGGCACCAAGCGCGCGGTTCGCTCGGCCAAAGAGGCGCTGACCCGGGCGGAGAAACTCGGTTATCCCATTATCCTCAAAGCCTCCATGGGCGGGGGCGGACGCGGCATGCGGGTCGTCCGCGCACCGTCGGAACTGGAGCACGCGCTGGAACAGGCACAGCGTGAGGCGCTCACCGCTTTCGACTGCGCGGACGTGTTTCTGGAGAAATTCATCGAACGCGCCCGGCATATCGAAGTGCAGTTGCTGGGCGACACCCACGGCAATCTGGTGCACCTCTATGAACGCGACTGCTCGGTGCAGCGGCGGCATCAGAAGGTGGTCGAGATTGCCCCCTCCCCGAACCTGGATCCCGAACTGCGGACCGCCATCTGCGAAGCGGCGGTGGCCATCGGCCGCGAGGTGAACTACTCCTGCGCCGGCACAGTGGAATTTCTGGTTGACGCCGACACCAACGACTTCTATTTCATCGAAGTCAATCCCCGCATTCAGGTGGAGCACACCGTGACCGAGGAGGTGACCGGGGTGGACCTGGTCAAGCGGCAGATTCTGGTCGCCCAGGGCGCGAAACTTTCCGACGAATCGATCGGTCTCGGCGACCAGAGCCGGGTGAAGGTGAACGGCTACGCCATTCAGTGCCGGGTGACCACCGAGGATCCCGCCAACAACTTTCTGCCCGACTACGGACGCATCAGCCACTACCGATCCTCCGGCGGCATGGGGATCCGGCTGGACGCCGGCAGCGCCTTTTCCGGCGCGGTGGTGACACCCTTTTTCGATTCACTTCTGGTCAAGGTCACCGCCCGCGGCACCCGGTTCAAAGACGCCATCCTCCGCATGGAGCGGGCTCTGGCCGAGTTCCGCATCCGCGGGGTGAAATCCAATATTCCCTTTCTCACCCAACTGATCACTCATCCCACCTTTCTGGACGGAAGCTGCACCACCCGGTTCATTGACCAGACCCCCGAGCTGTTCGAAATGCCCCGCCGCCGGGACCGAGCCAACCGCATGCTTTTATTCCTCGGCGACCTCATGGTCAACGGAAACGAACTGGTGGAGGGCCGGCCCGAGGCGCGCCGCCGCGATCCCGCCCCGGTGCCGGTGTACCATCACGAGGCCCCCATGCCCGAAGGCACCCGCGACGTGTTCAAACGACTGGGCGCTGATGGGTTCTCCAAATGGCTGGTCGAACAGAAACGCCTGCTCATCACCGACACCAGCTTTCGCGACGCGCACCAGTCCCTGCTCGCCACCCGCATGCGCACCCGCGACATGGTGGAGATCGCCGAGGCCTACGCCCGGCTCTGCCCGAACCTCTTTTCGCTGGAAATGTGGGGCGGCGCCACCTTCGACACCTCCATGCGCTTTCTCAAGGAGGATCCCTGGGAACGCCTGGCCCGCATCCGCGAAAAGGCTCCCAATCTGCTGATGCAGATGCTGCTGCGCGCCTCCAGCGCGGTGGGGTACTCCAACTACCCCGACAACGTGGTCCGCACCTTCGTGCGCGAGGCGGCCGGCGCGGGGCTGGACGTGTTCCGGATCTTCGACGCGCTCAACTATCTGCCCAACATGCGGGTGGCCATGGAGGCGGCGCGCAAACACGATGCCATCTGCGAGGCCTGCATCTGCTACACCGGCGATATTCTCGATCCCGCCCGCGACAAATACACCCTTGAGTACTATGTGAAACTGGCCAAGGATCTGGAAAAAACGGGTGCCCACATTCTGGCGGTCAAAGACATGGCCGGACTCCTCAAGCCCGAGGCCGCCCGGGTGCTGATCCAGACGCTGAAAAACGAGGTGGGCCTGCCCATCCATTTCCACACCCACGACACCGCCGGCATCCAGGCCGCCTCCATTCTCAACGCCGCGCAGGTCGGACTCGACATCGCCGACGCGGCCATGGCCCCCCTGTCCGGCGGCACCTCCCAGCCCAACCTCAACACCCTGGTGGAGACCCTGCGCTTCACCCCAAGGAACACGGAGCTGAATCCCCGCCACCTCGACACTCTGGCCGACTACTGGCGGAACGTGCGGGAATTCTACACCGCCTTCGAAACCGACACCCTGCCCGCCACCTCCGACCTCTATCGACACGAAATGCCCGGCGGACAATACACCAACCTCTACCAGCAGGCCCGCGCCCTGGGTCTGGCGGACCAGTGGCCGGACATCTGCAAAACCTACGCCGACGTCAATCAGCTGTTCGGAGATATCGTCAAAGTGACCCCCACCAGCAAAGCGGTGGGTGATATGGCGCTGTTCCTGGTTGCAAACGGCCTCAAAGCGGAGCAGGCGCTGGATCCCGAACGGGAACTGTCCTTCCCCGCCTCGGTCAAAGATTTGGTGGGGGGGCGCATGGGGAAACCCCACGGCGGATTCCCCAAAGGCGTGGTCTCGCGCATTCTGCGGGGCGAAAAGCCCATGCGCGGCCGGGCGGGCTCCACCCTGCCGGCGGTTGATTTCTCCGCCGCCCGCGAAGAGGTGCGCAAGCTGATGGCCACCGAGCCCACCGAACGGGATCTGCTCTCCCACGTGTTGTACCCGGCGGTGTTCAAAGACTTCATCAAGCACCGGCTGGACTACGGCGACACCAGCGTGCTGCCCACGCCGGTGTTCCTGCACGGGATGCGGCAGGGAGAAGAGATCGCGGTCGACATCGAACCGGGAAAGACCCTGATCATCAAATACCTGTCCACCTCCGAACCCCACGAAAACGGCACCCGCACCGTGTTTTTCGAACTCAATGGCATCCCCCGCCCGGTGGATGTGCGCGACAAGCAACTCGACAGCGGCGCCTCCCACCGCGCCAAATCCGACCCGTCGGACTCCACCCACCTCGGATCCGGCATGCCCGGCATGGTGGTCACCGTGGCCGCCTCCGAAGGAGACGAAGTGACCAAAGGACAGAAGCTGCTGGTGCTAGAGGCAATGAAAATGGAAACCACGGTCTATGCCGAGAAAGCCGGAACCGTGGAGCAGGTGTTGGTGAAACCCGGCACCCGCGTCGACGCCGGCGATTTGTTGATGGTCATCACCTGATGCATCAAAACTTTATTGCGGGGTGAACTCCAATGATTCGCAATTTTTCATCATCTTTGCCGCTGCCGGGCATTTGGATGACGTGCACACATTGTTCGGAACCGGATCGGGTTCGGTGAACGGACGGTCTGAGGGCTTCGAAAAAGGCGAATCCCGGCCTGACAAGTGGCGGTGGATAGGGTATATGAAGGGATATGGAACTGACACGACTGCCTCCCTGGATTCGCAAGCCTCTGCAAACCAACCAGAATTTCAATAAAGTTCACGGATTGGTGAATAATCTGCGTTTGCACACGGTGTGCGAGGAGGCGAAATGCCCGAATCGCCACGAGTGCTGGAGCAGTGGCACGGCCACGGTGATGATTCTGGGGGACACCTGCACACGGAGCTGCCGCTTTTGCTCGGTGAAATCCGGTCGCCCCCCGGAGTTGGATCGACTGGAACCCCGCCGGGTGGCGGCGGCGGCGCGGGAGATGCATCTGAAGCATATCGTGATCACATCGGTGAACCGGGACGATCAGGTGAATGGAGGCGCGGATATTTTCGGCGATACCATCCGGGCGGTGAAGGAGGCGGTGCCGGGAATCACGGTGGAGGTGTTGACCCCCGATTTCGAGGGACGGGAGGCCAGCCTCAACCTGGTGCTGGAGGCGGCCCCGCATGTGTTTTCGCACAATATCGAGACCGTGCGTCATCTGCAGGCGCAGATCCGTCCGCAGGCGAATTACGGGCGGTCGATGTGGACGCTGCGCACGGCGGCGGCCTGGTGTCCGCAGTTGGAGGTGAAATCGGGTATGATGGTGGGCCTGGGTGAAACCGAGGAGCAGGTGGTCGACACTCTGGCGGATTTGTTTGAAAACGGGGCGACTATGTTGACGATCGGGCAGTATCTTCGCCCGAGCATGGACCATGAGCCGGTCCACCGGTTTGTGCATCCGGATGAATTCGCACGGTACGGGGAAAAGGCCCGTGAAATAGGATTTCAGGCGGTGGCCTCGGGTCCTTTTGTGCGCTCATCCTACAAAGCGGAGACCCTGTACGAGGAAATGATTGCGTGGCGACGGGGGCGTGCATCCCATGTGGCCGGTTAGCAGATCCAAAGTTTCGGGGTTGGTGACTTTTGATTCGCCGCAATTGGATGAATTGTCCTGCCAGAATTATCTGATCATCATGCCGGCGTGGAATGAATCGGTGCATATCGGGCGCCTGGTGACGGAATTGATCCACATGCACTTGAACGTCGTGGTGGTGGATGATGGCTCCACGGACGACACGGCCCGGGTGGCGGAGGAGGCCGGGGCCGTGATTATTCGGCACAGCGTGAATCAGGGCAAGGGACAATCATTGGCGGACGGATTCCGGTATGCGGCGGCGGAAGGCTATGACGCGGTGGTGACGATGGATGCGGACGGGCAACATGATCCCCGGGATGTGCTTCGTTTTTTTGATATCTACAATCGTACCGGTATTCCGGTATTGGTGGGCAACCGTATGCATGACCGTCACCGAATGCCTCTGATTCGACGGGTGACCAACCAGGCAATGTCACGTATTTTGAACCGTAAAATGAGACAGTTCATCGCCGATACCCAGAATGGATTCCGTTTGTATCAAACGGATGTGGTGATGATGGTGATTCCGGAGGCGACAGGATTTGCGGCGGAATCGGAAATCCTGATCAAACTGGACGAGATCGATATCCGAATGGGATCGGTGCCGGTGGCCGCGTTTTACGGAACGGAGAAGAGTTCGGTGCGGCCGATTCATGACACCCGCTTGTTTTTCAGGATGTTGAGACGGCACTTTGCGCGTTAATGGGAATATCGCACGGCCTCATGGCTGAAGTTTCTCCCGCTTCTCGCTCGAAGTTTTTGCGTGGAAGGAGTATCAAATTTAAATGAAGTCCTGCGAATTCTTTACGAAACCCGGTAACGTGTATCCGGGATTGGCCGCCAGTTGGCTGGTGGTGCTGGCCGTGTTAACCGCAGTGATGTGGGGAAGCCGGGGCTGGGCGTGGGGGGTGGTGCCGTTGCTGGTGTTGCTGCCGCTGTTCCTTTCCATGGTTTTTTTCATTCTTGGGTTGAAGGAAACGCCGGTGCGGACGGAGAACGTGCCGGATGCCGTGGAGGCGGACGAACTCCGGGACGCCTTACAATCCTGTGAACTGCGGCTGGAACGGACGGAATTGGCGCTGAAAGAAAGTCAGCATGAAGAAGACTCCGCCCGGCAACAGTCGCATCGTCTGTGGGAGGTGTTCCACCAGTTGAATCATCCCGCCGGATTTTTGGATGTGAAGGGAGTGCTGCTGGATGTCAATGCATCCGCCATTGCGTTGTTTGGCCAGCCCGCAGAGGCACTGCGGGGCCGAAACCTGGTGGACTTGGATGTGTTGGGGGGGCGGGATCTGTTTGCCGAGCCGTTGGAGCGGGCCGCCAAGGGGGAGACGATTCAATTTCAGGTGGACATGCCGGACAAGGGGGAGGGACCGCATTTGCTGGTGATGAGCCTGAAACCGGTTCTCAATGAGCAGAATCGGGTGGAACTGCTCATTCTGGAAGGGCATGATATCACCGAACGTATTCGGGCGGAGGAGGCTCTGCAGGAAACCTTCAACCAGTTTCAGCAGAGTCAGAAAATGGAGGCGATTGGACGTTTGGCGGGTGGAATCGCCCATGATTTCAACAACCTGCTGACATCAATTCTGGGCTTCAGCAATATGGCACTGGAGCAAATCTCCCCGGACGAGGAAGTGTACGGGGATCTGCAGGAGGTGGTGCAGGCCGCGAACCGGGCGCAGAATTTGACCCAGAAGCTGCTGGCTCTCTCCCGCAAGGATGTGCCTGACAGTCATCCCATCGATCTCAATCAATTACTGATTGAACTGGATAACCTGATAAAAGTGACCCTGCACGAGAATCTGGAGGTCATTGTGAATCTGTCTCCTCAGCCCTGCATTATCCAGGTGGACCCGACCTCCATGGAGCAGGTGATCCTGAATCTGGCGGTGAACGCCCGGGACGCCATGCCCCGGAGTGGACGGCTGTACATTGAGACCGCAATCGAAACCGTTTCCGCGGAACCGGTCACGGCAGAGGCGATGGAGCCGGGTGAGTATGTGCGCTTGTCCATGCGGGACACCGGATACGGGATGGAGCCGGATGTGATGGAGCATGCCTTCGAGCCCTTCTTCACCACCAAAGAGTCGGGGCAGGGGACCGGATTGGGGTTGTCGACCGTGTATGCGATTATTCAGCAGTACAAAGGGGTGATCCGCCTGAACAGTGAGCCGGGAGAAGGCACCGAGTTTATTATCTTCCTTCCCCGAATTGAACATATCGAGCAAATGATGCTCGATTTGCCCGTCCATTCCAATTTGCCCCCGCTGCCCAAAGGCACCGAAACCATTCTGCTGGTGGAGGACGAGGAGGGGGTGCGGCGCATGGCCATCAAAATGATCGAATCACTGGGCTACACCCTGATTACCGCGTCCGACGGAGAGGAGGGGGTGCGGGTGGCCGAAGCCTTCGACAAGCCCATTGATCTGATTCTCACCGACGTGGTGATGCCGAATCTGAGCGGTCCGGAAATGATTGACCGCCTGCGCCTGTCGCTGGGTCATATCCCGCATTTGTATGTGTCGGGATTCACCATGGACAAATTGAAGGAGCACGGGGCGGACGAGTCGGAACAATTGCTCATCCGCAAGCCCTACAGCCGCGAAATTCTGGCCCGCCGCATTCGCGCAGCGTTGGATCATACCATCGGCTGAGTTTTAATCCGCGTGGATTTGCATAAGTTCGTCGATGCGGGTGGTGTAGCGGGGGCTGAGTGATTCTTGCTTGAGTTTCCAGTCGGCCCGTCGAAAGCCGGCGGAGGCGGTGCGGAGAGTGGCTTTTCCGTAGCGGGTGTTGACCTGATCCATTACCTGCATGAGCCGGGTGTGGCGGGGGTGGGGATCGGGATCGAAGAGATGCTGCTGCACGGCGTGGGGACGCACCAAATCCGACAGCCATACCCCCACTTTTTTATAGCGGTAGCCGGGACGATAAATCTGTTCGAAGCCCAGGCGGGCGTAATGACACAGTTCCGGCGTGTCGTCGGTGGGAACCGGCAGTTTGAGCTGGGTTTGGTTGCAATACTGCGGATCCTCCCTTCGAAAGGGGTTGGTTTCCACAAACACGGTCAGGCGTCCGGCAATGCGTTTTTGCCGACGCAGTTTGACCGCGACTTCGGCCACGTACCAGGCCAGCGCCTCCCGGATCAGGGATTCGTCCTCCAGGTTGTGACCGAAACTTTTGGCGGTGCCGATCATTTGCTTGGCGGGTGGATCGACGGCCAGTTCGTGTTGAGGATGTCCCTCCAGTTCCCGTTTCAGGCGAAGCCCGGTCACGGTCAATTCCCGGCGTACCCAGGTGTCCGGAAGTTGAATGAAGTCCCGGGCGCAGTGAACGCCGCGTTGATGCAAGCGTGAGGCGATCCGCTTGCCGATTCCCCAAATTTCCTCCACCGGAAGTTCCCGCAGGCAGGCGATGCGGGTGGGCTCGTCCGCGATGACAAAGACGTTGCGGCTGCGTTCCCGCTGTTGCTTGGCCATGTGACTGGCCACCTTGCACAGGGTTTTGGTGGGGGCGATGCCCACGCCGACGGGCAGCCCGGTCCACTGATGCACGCGTCGGCGCACCTGATGTCCGTAGGCTTCAAGATCGGGAGTGGGACGGGGGAGTTCGATAAAGGCCTCGTCAATACTGTACACCTCCAGAGCGGGGCAGAGGGTGGCCAGAGTTTCGATGACCCGGCTGCTCATATCTCCATAGAGAGGATAGTTGGAGGAAAAGACGGTGACGTGATGCTTGCGGAGCAGGGAAAGGTTTTCAAAGGCCGGACGCCACATAGGGAGTCCGAGTGATTTGGCTTCGCGGTTGGCGGCGATGATGCAGCCGTCGTTGTTGCTCAACACCACCACGGGTTTCCCCCACAGATCCGGGCGGAACACCTGTTCGCAACTGGCATAGAAACTGTTTACATCCACCAGGGCGAGCATCGAAGACTCCCCTCAGGTTTGTTGATGAATAATGTGGGTGACCACCCCCCAGATGTGGGCGTCCTCCTCTTCGTGAAATTCGAGATCGGGAAAGTCCGGATTGGCGGCGCGGAGAAGCGCGCGGTCAGACTGCATCGTGAGATATTTGACCGTGAACCCGCCATCGACCCAGGCCAGCACCATGCTGCCGGAGCGGGGAGATCGGGAACGGTCGATGAGCACCAAATCCCCGTCCCGCAACCCGGCGTCTCGCATGGAGTCGCCGCGGACCCGGGCCAGGAAGGTGGAGGTGGGATTGCGGATCAGTTCCCGGTTCAGATCAATACGCTCCTCCAGATAATCATCCGCCGGAGAGGGGAAGCCCGCCGCCAGAGGAGCCGGGATCCGGTTGAGGGAGGCGGAGGGTGCGGACGGATCCGGAAGATAAAGAGAAAGCGCGGGTGTGTGCATAATACATATGTATATGACAAAGAGATTCCAGTCAAGGGGAGAATGCGGAAATTTTGATAAATAGAAAATCGACAGCCTAGACAGCCTAAAATCACCTGTTGTTATAACGAATCGGCCCTGAAAATCACCTGTTGCATAATTAGATAATTACAATAACGTATTTACTTACATAAGTGTATTCACCTAAAGGAAGGCTGAATCGGTTTCTGATTCCTTCTTGCTATGCGGAGCGCCCTCCCGTACCTTTTGATCATGAAGTTGACTGTGTATTGGAATTTTGTGTCACCGACCGGCGGGTCTGCAAACGGAGGTCTTTCGCGCTTTGCGTGTTGAGTCGGATTCTATGGTGATAATGAATCCAACTGAATCGCTCGTGCAGTATATGACCGATGTGCGCCGGTCCCTGCATCAGACCCCTGAATTGGCCTGGGAGGAGGTGGCGACCGCTGATTGGATTCGCGGGCGGTTGACGGAGCTGGGAATTCCGTGGCGGGCGGTGGCGGGCACCGGCACGGTGGCGACTCTGATGCCGGCCGAGATTCGGGGGCCGCATGTGGCGTTCCGGGCGGATATGGATGCCCTGCCGATTCAGGAGGCGACCGGACTTCCGTTTGCATCGCGGTGTCCGGGGATCATGCATGCCTGCGGACACGACGGTCATATGGCGGCCCTGCTGGGGACCGCCAACTGGATGAAGCAACATGAACTCGACCTGTTGGGTCCCGTCTCATTTGTGTTTCAACCCGCAGAGGAGGGCGGTCACGGTGCCCGGCGCATACTGGAGGAGGGCGGATTGGAGGGCGTGGATGAAATCTACGGCTGGCACAACTGGCCCGCGCTGCCGCTGGGCAAGGCTCTCTGTCCGGACGGAACGGTGATGTCGGGCAATGGAACGTTTCGAATTACCGTGCACGGAAAGGGCGGACACGCCTCCCAGCCGGAGGCGGCCCGCGATCCGGTGTTGGCCGCGGCGGCACTCACCCTGAATCTGCAGCAGATTGTCAGCCGCCGCCTCCCGCCGCAGGCGAAGGTGGTGGTAAGCGTGACCTCGGTGGATGGGCGCAGCAGCCCCACCATTATTCCCGGTCAGGTGGTGCTGGAGGGAAGCTTTCGTTTTTCGGAACCGCAATGGCGGTCGGTGATTGAGGATTTGCTAAGGGAGATCAGCGAACACACCGCCGCCGGGTATGGTGTCCGGGCGGAAGTGGAGTTGTTTCCCCGCTACGGAGCCACGGTGAATCATCCGTCCTCGGCCGCGGGCTATCGCGAGGCACTGGGGGCGGAGTTTGGAGACGGCTTCGATCAGACGGACCTGTTACTGCCGATCATGGCCTCGGAGGATTTCAGCTATTACCTGAATCAACTTCCCGG
>JBBDRC010000268.1:0-17253 GCA_040905625.1 Kiritimatiellia bacterium | reverse complement strand
TAGGGATCCTGGTCGCGGAGGAAAGCCAACAAGGCCTCCCGTTGAGGCTGGTTCTGCAGCCAGTCCCTCATCTCAATGACTGTGGCGTAGGTTATGGGCCGAAGCGGTTTTGGTACACCTGATCAATAATCTCCATGAACGGTTTTTCAGGCAGGGTGTCGCCGTGTTCATTTAACCAGCTTCTGTAGGATTTGTTTGGAATCCAGTTTCCCTCGCATTCCATGCAGATCAGAGCGTTGAGACCTTTCTGGAGTTCCTTACGGGTATTTAAATGGGCTTTACAGGCGGGACATTTCATGGGGATCTTCCGGTTTGAGAGTCGTTGTCGAACAGGGGGATGCTAAAAGTGTACCACGCTGAGGAACAGTGAAACAGACCAGATGAGGGAAAGAATTTCAAAGCGGCGGTCCACGATTTGATTGGGTTTCGCCGCATAGTGGTAGGCGAAACCGCCGGTGATGATGACCCCGCTGAGCAGGATAAACAGGCCGTGATCCGAGGTTCCCGCCCGCCAGCTGGCCAGTGCGGCGAGAATGGCGGTGGCATTGACCAGCATCCACCAGGCCAGCACACTGCGCCGGCTTCCCCACACCGGAGCGAAGCTGCGTGTATCCGGATGATGGTGCCGGGAGAGGTCGAAGTGTCGTCCAATATCGTGAATAAAGCTGCTGGCAAAGCTGATCAGGAGCAACAGAATCAGACTGAGCGGAGCGGTTTCCTGCCGGGGAATCCACTCGCAGGAGGCGGCCAGAAACAACATCAATGGCGCCGCACTGCGGTGTGGAATCAGGAACGGCCAGGGTTTTTCCGGATTCCAGCGCAGGGGGCCCATGCCAATGGTGAGGATCATCAGGTACACGGTCACAAACATCAGAGGTTTGAGCAGAGGTTCCGCCAGGAAGAAGCAAAGCAGGATCTGTACGGGCAGGCACGCCACAAACAGTGCCCGAAGTTCATTGGGCGTCGCCAATTTACGGGGGGGCGGCCTGTTGGGGAGGTGCTGCTGATCCGGGTAGCCGCTGCTCACATCCTCCACAATGCACCGTTGCAATCGCATCAGCAGCAGCAGGATAAACGCAACCAGAAAGACCCAAATGGAGGGGGGCTCCCGATTCGTCACCAACGCGGGAAAGCGCACCGCGGCATAGCTCATGGCCCCGGCCAGGGGCAGCGCTTTCCATAGGGGATATTGGTCCCGCTGATAGCGCCACCAATGCGCCAGCAGGATTTTGAAGTACTGAAAAAAGGAGGAAAAGAAAACCATAGGGTCTTTGATAAGCACTTGTTCGGTGATTTCAACCTGAAACCGCCGGGAGGTGAAAATGCGTGGCCTGTGTGTGGAGGCCCTCTTGAAGTGACTTTTTTGAGCTGCAGGCTTTACATTCGAAAAGCAGAACCGAATGCTAACAGGGAATACGATCCCGGAATGACGGGAATCGTAATGGTTGATGAGTGTCGTTCCGAATAAGCAAGATCCCCGCGTGTCCCCCCCATCTGTCTCAAACTGGAAACTGATTCTGCGCCTGCTGCGTTTTTCATGGCAGTTCCGTTCGCGTTCGATTCAGGTCGTTTTCACCCAGCTGCTCATTCTGATCCTGATGTTGAGCAGCCTGGGCCTGACCGGTCTGGCGATCGACTTCCTCAGTGATACGATCAACCGGACGGATCATGTGCGTTGGCCGTTGGGGCTTCAGCCTTCCGCGGAGACCGAGCCCTTCAGGGTGATTCTGCTCATCGGAGCGGTGATCGGGGGAATCGCGCTGATCCGGGCGCTTTTGGAATACTGGAACCAGATGTCCGTCAGCCGTCTGGTGCATGTCGATATCGTGCTGAAACTGAGGGCCCAGGTTTACGAAAAGCTGCAGAAGCTTTCCTTCCGGTTTTTCGATAAAACCGCCAGCGGCACCATGATCAACCGGGTGACCGGCGATGTGCAGGCGGTCCGTATGTTTATCGACCAGGTGCTGATCCAGATTTTCATCATGGTCATTTCTCTGATGGTGTATCTGGTCTACATGTTGCGCATGCACGTCGGGCTGACCCTGGTTTGTCTGGCGACCACGCCGCTGCTGTGGGTGATCTCTGCATATTTTTCCCGCCGCCTGCGTCCGGCCTATCTGGTGAGCCGCGAGTATCTGGACGATCTGATTCTGAACTTTGCGGAAGTCATCCAGGGCATTCAGGCGGTCAAAGGATTCAATCTGGAGGCCAACCGGACGGCCGATTTCAAAGCCAAAAACCAGGCCATTCTTGAGCAGCGCCAGGGAATTTTCTGGCTGGCCAGCACCTTCTCTCCGATCATTGGTTTGCTGACGCATGTCAATCTTATCATTCTGCTCAGTTATGGAGGGGTTCTGGTGGTGCGGGGTGAACTGCCTTTGGGATCCGGTCTGGTGGTTTTTGCCGGCATTCTTCAACAATTTTCGGGGCAAATCGCAAACATCGCCGGAGTGGCGGACTCCATCCAGCAAAGCCTGACCGGAGCGCGCCGGGTGTTTGAGATTCTCGATTCGGAGGTTGAGGTGGAGTCGCCTGAAAACCCGGTTCACATCAACTCTTACCGGGGTGAGATCGCGTTTGATCACCTCTACTTCGAGTACAAGCCACAGAATATTATCCTCAAAGACATTCACTTCTCGGTGAAGCCGGGTGAAATGGTCGCCATCGCCGGGGCCACCGGGTCGGGCAAGAGTGCACTGATGAGTCTGATTCCACGGTTCTACGATCCGCTGGACGGCGCAATCCGCTTCGATGGCCACGATTTGCGCAGCCTCTCCCTTGATGAGATCAGGCGCAACATCGGCATTGTCTTTCAGGAGAACTTCCTTTTCTCCAACACCATTGCAAACAACATTGCCTTCGGGCATCCCGATGCCTCCCGGGAGCGTATCGAGAGAGCCGCGCGCATCGCCTGCGCCCATGAATTCATCATCCGGATGGACAAGGGCTACGACACAATCCTCTCGGAAAGCGGCAGCACCCTTTCCGGCGGTCAGCGTCAGCGGCTGGCGATTGCCCGCGCGATTCTGCTGGAGCCTGCGATCCTCCTGCTTGACGATCCCACCGCGTCGATCGATCCGGAGACCGAGCATGAGATCCTGGAGGCGATCGAACGGGCGATCGAGGGACGGACAACCTTTATTGTGGCCCACCGATTGAGCACGCTCAAGCGGTCGGACAAAGTGATCGTGCTGGATGGCGGCGAGATTATCCAGATGGGCACTCACGATGAATTGATGGCGCAGCCCGGGCTGTACCGTGAAGCGGTGGATCTGCAGGCGGTCGACCCGGAGAGCCTGGCGCTGCTGTCGGCCAACCACCGCCGCAAAGGGTCAACCGAAAGAGGAGCGCACTGATGCCGGCTAAAAAATACAAGCTCTCCGAATCAGGACAGGAGGGGGAGGTTGAGGAAAAGCACCTGAACGACGAGGTCCGCCATGATTTATCGCTGGCCCGCCGTGACAAGGAAAATGAGGAGGACCGTGAGGAGGAAAAAAAACTTGAAAAGCGCGGATTCGATCTGAAGATTTTCATCCGCCTGTTCGCCTGGACCCGGCCCTATCGGGTGAAGCGCAATCTGCTCTTCGTACTTGTCTGTGTGCGCTCGCTGCAGATCCCCGCGCTCGCCTGGGCGATCGGGATGGTCATCAACGGCCCCATTGCGGACGGGAATCTGCCGGGTATTTATTGGGGTGCGGCGGGTTTCGGGCTGCTCTCCCTTGTCACCCAGATCACCATGCACTTCCGTCAGCGCTATGCGCTGGAACTCGGCGAATCGGTGGTTTTTGATATGCGCAATGCGGTGTTTGAGCATCTGATGCGCATGCCCCTGAGCTACTATCACCGCACCAAGCTGGGCAGCATCATCTCGCGAATCACCTCCGATATCGAAGCTTTACGGATCGGCGTGCAGAACGTGCTTTTTGTGTCGATGGTTCAACTGGGGCAAATGCTCGGAGCGGGAACGCTGATGGCAACCTACAACTGGCGGCTGTTTCTGGTCATTGTGGCGATGACTCCCGCCCTGTTTTTCATCAACCGCTATTTCAGCAAGCGCATCAGCCAGGCCTCGCGGATGCTGCAGGAGAGTTTCTCGCGGGTCACCGCGACCGTCGCCGAAAGTGTGAAGGGGATTCAAGTGACTCAGGGTTTTGCCCGCGAAGAGCGGAATTCCACTCTCTTCCGCGAACTGATCAGGGATCACTCGGGCTACAATATGGGACTGGCCCGCAATATCGCGGTTTATCTGCCGCTGTTGGAGCTGAATTCGCAAATGTTTATTGCGGCGATTGTGGTGATCGGAGGCTACGGGGCGCTTTCTCCCGCTGTGGATATGCCGGTGGGTGACCTGGTGACGTTCTTCTTTCTGGCCAACCTGTTCTTCTCGCCCATTCCCAGTCTCGGCAGAATGTTCACCAGCGCGATGAGCGCGATTGCCGGCGCGGAGCGGATCTTCCGGCTGCTGGACACCCCGCCGGACTGGTCGGACGACCCGGCCGCGGAAGCCATCGGCCCCCTGGCCGGCAATGTGGAATTCCGGAACCTGCAGTTTGCCTACGAACCGGGCACCCCCGTCCTCAAAGACATCAATTTTACCGCCGGGGCCGGGCAGACCATTGCCCTCGTGGGGCATACCGGCAGCGGGAAGAGCACCATCATCAATTTGCTCTGCAAGTTCCACCTCCCGACCGGCGGGGAACTCCTGATCGACGGCCGGGATGTGCGCGGCATCCGCACGGAATCCCTCCGCGATCAGATCGGGATTGTGCTGCAGAAGAATTTTCTCTTCAGCGGCACGGTTCGCGAAAACATCCGTCTCGGAAAAATCGGCGCCTCAGATGCCGAAGTGGAGGAGGCGGTGCGCAGGATCGACTGTCTCGACCTGGTCGAGGCCATGCTGGACGGGTTTGAAACCGTGATTACAGAGGAGGGGGCCGGACTGTCGCTGGGTCAGCGGCAGGTGGTCTGCTTTGCCAGGGCCATGCTGGCCGATCCCTGTATTCTGATCCTGGACGAGGCCACGGCTTCGGTCGATACCGTGACCGAGGCCCGCCTGCAGAAAGCTCTCGAAACCCTGATGCGGGGCCGCACCTCGTTTGTGGTGGCGCATCGGCTCTCCACCGTTCGGCGCGCGGACCTGGTTCTGGTTTTGAACCAGGGGGAGATTGTCGAGCGCGGCAGCCACCTCGAACTCCTCAAACAGGATGGAATCTACGCCGGTCTTTACCGGCAGTTTGCCGAGGTGTGACGGCTTTTTTCTGCTGCAAATTCACAGTTGTTGTACTGTTACCGGGACGCGATCTCATCCGGGGGGAAAGAATCGACAGGGTCCCGGGGGTTCATGACATCCCGGGGATGCACCAGGGTGGGGGATACGGAAATGCGGACCAGCGGTTGGTCGGGGTGCTCGATGCGGTGGGTGACGCGTCGGATGGCCCGTTCGGCGATATTCCCCAAATGAAGATCCAGGGTGGCCGGCATCGGATCCAGTCCGGAGAGGCAGCGGGTTTCGTGATCGCAGCCGATGGCGCGGGCGCTTTTCCCGAAATCCACCCCCAGCAACTGCAACTGGGTCATGACCATGGCCAGTTCCAGGTCGGTGGGCACAAACAGTCCGAATCTTTTTTGTTTGGCGGAGGTGATCTTTTTGATCATTTCCATTCGGTTCCGGGTCACGTGACATTCCACCTCGTGACCGGATAAGCCCTGCTGGAAATACTTTTCCGAGCCCTGCATGGTTTCCACCACCACCTGTACGTTTTTGCCGGCTTCGCAGGCGGTGTTCACAAAAGCCACGCATCGTTCCACTCCCACACCGCAATAGAGATTGGTTGCGGCGAAAATGAGCCGGTCACAGCCCTGTTCCATCAAATACTCCGCCGCCAGTGCACCCACCTGCGCATTATCCGGGGTCACATGATCCAGCCACAGGCGCCCTGAGCGGTTTTCACCCAATACCTGGACCGCGGGCACGTTGCCCAGCCATTTAGCGGACTGCTGTATCACCTCCTGTTCGTTGGAGGCGCGAATCATCACCCCCTTTGCATCGCCGATCACATCCTGAACACTGCATGTCTTGAGATCCGGCACGTGATGAACGGTCAGTTTATGTCCCATGGCGTGGGCGCTTGCGTGCAGGGCTTCGATGAGATGTTCGGTGACCGGATGGCGGTCATTCGTGACAAAGGAACCGATACGCAGGAACGCGAGGGTTTTCCCTGCGGACTTGGCATTCCCGGCAGACCCGCCCGATCCCCGCCGTTTGCGCCGGGGGCTGTAATTCAGTTCCTGAATTGCGTCCCGCACCCGTTCCCGGGTGATTTCGCTGATCGGCCCGATATCATTGATCATCCGGGAAACCGTGGCGGTGGAAACTCCGGCTTTTTCGGCGACATCGGCAATGGTGGAGAGTTTTTTATTTTTCATCATGCTTATTTACTATAATAGACTCGACTGAAAGGCAAATCGTATTTACATATTATTACATATCTGAAATGGTTTCCGTGAAATCACCTGCTTAAATTCAGGTCTGATCTTTTGATCGATTATGATTACGAGCACGATTACGATTACGATTAGGTCTGGAAATATACCCCCCGCATTCCCAGGGCTGGCGCCCAGGGCTGTGGTGTGACGGCCCGTTGGGCCTTTCAGACAAATACTCCGCTCCCCGTTGGGTCTTTTTCTTCTCGGTGGTAGAGGAAACACGGCGTTGAAACAATCAGCCGTAGGAAATGGGTAACCAACCGGATTCTTGATTGACTTTTTTTGCGTATTCTATACCATTTACTTACATGAACGTACACATTATGATTTCTGATTTCTGAATCTAATCTCTTGAACCGCCATCTGCATCGGGGCGATGAACTGTACGATTTAAAAAACGATCCCGACGAACTGCGCAATTTGGCCGGTGATCCCGCATACGCGGAGGTGATCACCGATCTCGGTGCGAAACTGGATCAGTGGATACAGGAGCATGACGATCCGTTTTATACCCAGTCCATCACCGATCGCCACGGAAAATCTCTTGCTCTTTAATTAATGATTGTCAATCAATCCAAAATCACCAATCAATAATCAACCATCGTCAGCCTTTCACGCCGCCAAGCTGGATGCCTTTGACCAGATGGCGCTGGAGCAGGACAAAAATAATCACCATGGGAGCCACGGAGAGGGCGATGCCGGCCATGAGCAGGTTGGTTTGCTGTCCCTGGGAGGAATCGAAGAACAGCAGTCCGATGGGGAGGGTGTAGCGGTGGGTGCTTTTGATCATCACCAGCGGCCAGAAGAAGCTCTGGTAGTTGCTGATAAAGGTGAAAATGGACAGGGTGATGAGTCCGGGGCGGGCGAGGGGGAGGATGATGTCCCAGAACAGTTGCCACTTGCCGGCACCGTCGATTTCGGCGGCTTCGTCGAGAGAGGCCGGAATGGTCAGCATAAATTGCCGGAGCAGGAAGGTTCCGAAGGCGCTGAAAGAAGCGGGGAGAATCAGCCCGGTGTAGGTGTCGACCAGTCCGAGGGTAATCATGATTTGGTAGTTGGGGATAATCATCACCAGTCCGGGAAGCATCATGGTGCACAAATACAGGAGAAACACCCGGTCCCGGCCCCGCCATTTGAGGCGGGAGAAACTGAAAGCCGCCAGGGAACTGGTGAAGACCTGCAGAAAGGTCACGGAGGCGGCCACAAAAATACTGTTCCAATACCAGCGGCCGAACTGGAGGCCGGGTATCCGGAAAATGTCCCGGTAATTCCGCCATTGAGGGATGGCGGGCAGCCAGGCATCCTGACTGACTTCCGGCAGGGTTTTGAGGCTGGTGAGAAACATCCAGACAAACGGGAGGGTCAGAAGCAGGGAAAACCCGGTGAGCACCAGATGCAGGGTAACGGATTTGCGGTGTTTGCGTCCAAGGCCGCGGTTGGATTCAGGCTGGGGATCAGTCATTTGTGCGGGCACTCCCGAATTTCCAGTTGAACAGGGTGGCGGTCAGGACCATGAGAAAAAGGGTCCAGGCGACGGCGGAGGCATAGCCGAGGCGGCCGGTTTCAAAGCCTTCGGTGTACACGTAATAGCTCAGGGTGGTGGTGGCACCGGCGGGTCCGCCCTGCGTCATGGTCCGGGCCATTTCGAAGCCGCCCTGCAGTCCCGCGATCACGCTCATGATGACAATGAAAAAAGTGATGGGGGCGAGTTGCGGCCAGGTGACATTCCAGAAGCGCTGCAGTCCGGTGGCGCCGTCGATGTCGGCGGCTTCGTAGAGTTCGCCGGGGATGTTGGTAAGGCCCGCGAGGTAGAGCAGCATGTTGTTGGATCCGATGGCCATCCACAGAGCCATGATCATGATCGCGGGTTTGGCCCAATTGTAATCAGTGAGCCATTCCGGAGGCGTGAGCCCGGTTTCAGCCATTTCCGGCAGGGCATAGAGGACATTTCCAAGTCCCAGGAACATGAACCCCGCCACCATCAGCAGCGCCCCCACCAGAATGGAGGTTCCCATGCTTTCGTTCCGGTTGCAGGTGAATTCACGGCCCTTTAACAGGCGGGGCAGGATGAAAGCACCGAGACCGAGGAGCGCGAAGAGCAACAGGCCAATGGCTCCGAAAGGAAGGCCAAGCCAGCGGAAGCTGAACATAAGGGGCAGCAAAGACAGAATCACACCCGGAATCACTGAAAGAGTTCCCGTTTCCCCCTCCCGCCAACACCGGCTGAAAAATCCGAGACCTTTGAAGAGCAGGAGTCCCATACTGATAATGCAAAGAACGGCCAGGGTCGTCAGCAAGGGGGCAGGGATGCTGTTCACGGCCGCGCCCAGAGAGTCCAGCACGGGGCGGAGGGCCGCATTGACCGGGCCGGTTTGCGGGCTGTAAAGTTTTTTCCACAGCAGAAACGTCGCGACGCCTGAGGTGAAATGCGGAAGGAAAAACAGGGTGCGGTAGATGGTGATGCCCCCGAGGGTGCCGCCGATCAGAATGGAGCAGGCCAGCCCGCCCAGCAGCAGTTGCAGTCCGCCGATATTCATGCCCGCCAGCAGCAGGATTCCCATCGCGAGCATGAGTACCGCACTGGCCGCCAACGAGAGCAACACCAACCGGGTGCGGGAGGTTCGGGTGCCCCCGGACAGATCCTGACTGAGCATGGTGGCTGCCGCCAAACTGCCCGCGATTCCGAAGGGAATCCCCATCATCAGAAACAGGGTGTTTCTCAGATACTTCCAGAAATCGGGGTCGTTAAGCAGACGGGTGAAATGTTCAAAGCCCGTCCATCGAATCGGATCGTCCCGGAACATGTTATGGATTCGCAGATCCCAGTCGGAAAAGGCCAGCACCAGACTGAAAATCAAAGGCAGAAACGTGAACACCATGAAGCCAAGGATATTGGGAGCCAGGAAGGCCAGACCCTGGAACGTCCGGGTGCGTTCCCGGGAGGTGGCTGTGGTGGATTTACTCATGGGTCAGCCATCCCTGGTGAGCGTAATAGGCCCGGTGAAACGGGTTGGTGATCCAGTCAAGCGGAACCGGTTCTCCCGCCCCGCGCGCGGCATCGATTTTTTGCTGTACGGCGGTCATTTTTTCATGTGTGAGCCGGAGGTCCTCCCGTTGGCTCAGGGTGCGTTGAATGTCATCATTGATTCGATTGGCGGCATCGGCGGCGGCGGCTTCCGGTGTGCTCCGTCCGGCCATCACTTCGTCCTGGGCCCGGATCAGAGATCTGAACACGGTGCTGCCCGCGGCGAAGGGGAACTGCTCCGCGGTTGGCCGGAGTTGTGTCTGTCCCGGGCCACTATCGACAACGACGGCATTCGACTGTGGACGGGACAGGAGGCGCGCCCGATGGGACAGTGGGCCGCGGCCGGATTCGCGAATTTACAGATCGTCTCCCGTGAACAAACACCGCTGGAGGACGGGGGGATCAAGCGGGTGACGGTGTTGACCGGATCCGATCCGGAGAAACCCATTGTGCACGGGGAAACCATTCGCATGCTCGAAGACGGTGCCATTGAGGTTCAAAACCGGGTGGAAATCGACGCGGGGCTTCCCGGTCCGGCCCGGGTGGGACTGGTCTGCGCCACCGCTCCCGGATTTGATCAGATCGAGTGGTTCGGACGCGGGCCGGGAGAGTCCCATGCGGACCGCAAGGCGGGCAGTCCGGTGGGCCGTTACCGCGGAAGCGTGGATGAGCAACTGGTGAATTATATCCTGCCGCAGGAAAACGGAAACAAAACGGATGTGCGCTGGTTTGCGCTGTCCGACGGAGAGTGGACACTGCGCTTCGACGGAGCACCCTGGATGGAATTCTCGGTGCATCATTTCACAGATGCGGATCTCACCGCCAGTCTGCACACCCATGAACTGGCGGAGCGGCGGCGACCGGAGACCTGGATTCACCTCGACCACCGACAGCGGGGCGTGGGAACCGGAAGCTGCGGTTCCCAGGCCCTGCCGGAGTACTGTGTCGACCCCGGCAGGTATGAATTCACTTATACGATCCGGGTGTTGAACTCCCCGTATTCTCATAACTGAGCGCCCGGCAATTCTCGCATGCTTTTTCATGATGTGCGTTTAATACCGGTTATCCACTGGTGTCCATAGAGCTGTAAGAGTTGCAGAACGCGTGGGAATTTTTCAACTTGGAACGGAAGATGAAAATACATTCTGTGCACTGTGGCCGGGGAACACGGTATCGTGATCGGGGCACTGGTTGGTTCTTAAAAACTGTTTCCCAAAGCCCAACTCAAACACCGGATCCCAAACGTTCCAGGCGGTAAGTGCCTGGAATTACCAGTCCACCCTGACCGGGTATCTCGACCAGGCCCGGTCCCGGGTCACGCAGATGGTGTTTTCTTCCAACGCCTGGGCGATCATAAGACGATCAAACGGATCCCGATGGTGGAATTCCAGTGATTCCAGGCGTTCAAGATGAGACGCATCCACATGTAGAATTCGGAAACCCAGCCGTTCCTTCATGGTCCGGGTGAATTCGGAAATTGAACCGTCGAACGTGAGCTTTCCCAAAGATCGCTTGATCGTCATTTCCCAAAGTGCCGCGATGCTGACCCCCACCTGGTCTGGTTCATCCAACAGCCGGGCCGACCATTTCCGCCGGGAAAGTCGCGGGTCGTTGGCGCGAAGCCAGAGGAGAGCATGAGTATCCAAGAGATAACGCACAAGTTCTACTCCATGTACTCAGCAAAATCTTCCAGCGGCTCATCGAAATCGTCCGACATTCGAATTCCGCCTTCCATGTCTCCCCACACAGCTTCAAGTGAGTGTTGTTGAAAGGGGATGAGTTCTGCCACGGGTTTGCCCCGTTGGGTAATGATAAACCGTTTCCCCGCCCGGGTCTGACGTAACAGCCTGGAAAGTTCAGTTTTAGCCTGAAACGCTCCCACGACTGGGACTTCGCTATCTATAATTGTCTTGCACATTAAACAAGTTTATATAAAATACGCTGTTTTGTCAATCGGTGAAGCTATCACATATTGCACCCTTGCACCCTCATTCATCCAATCCGTTTTCCTCCGCTCCTGAAATTCCCCCGCATATGAAATGGTGGAAGGAGGCGCGTTTCGGTATATCCCTGCATTTAATTTGTTTATACAAATAGGCTATTGACTCTGGCGGGCCTATCAATTACGGTCAGGATGTTCGCGGGTTCAATCCGCCCCGGATACACGCCATGGAAAAAAGAGACGTTATCAAAACCGCCCTTCGGGGTGAATGCCCGCCCTACACGCCCTGGTCATTCCGCTTCACTGCGGAACCCAAAAAAGCGTTATGTCAGCATTACGGTTGTCGGGAAGAGGATTTGGTTGCCCACACCGGTTGCCATATTCTTGAGCTGGGCAGTGACATCGGTTTTTTCGACGAAGTCGCGCCGGATCACTTCCGGGATGTCTTCGGGGTGGTGTGGGACCGAAGTATGGACAAGGATATCGGGATGCCCTGTTCACCCGCATCGCCGATTACAATATCGCCCAGGTGACCGAGGCACTCAGGTATGACATTGACGGAGTGTATTTCGGTGACGACTGGGGGCAGCAAACGGGTCTCATCATGGGGTACGACAAGTGGAAAACGTTTATCGCTCCGCAGCTTAAACGCATGTACGGGGTGACCCGCAAGGCCGGAAAATTTCAATTCATTCATTCCTGCGGCGATGTTGATGAACTGTTCCCCGATCTGATCGATCTGGGGGTCAATTGCTTCAATCCTTTCCAACCGGAGGTCATGGACGTGGCCGCCTTGCACGCGCAATACAAAGGAAGCCTCAGCTTTTGGGGCGGGCTTTCCACTCAGCAGACCCTTCCCTACGGCGATATTGCCGCGGTGCGGGAAGAAAGTCAACGTCTGCTCGGAATGGGACGCGAAGGATCCTACATTTTCTCTCCCGCCCACGCGGTGGAGGGAGATGTGCCACTGGGAAATATACTCGCCTTCATCGAAGAGGCTCAAAAACAGGAAAAACCAAACCCAACACCTCCTCCTCTCCATTTGGAAAGAGCGGAGCGTCAATCGAGAAAAACCTCTTTGATGTCCGAATCCCGGTCGGCTTTTACTCTGGTGGAACTGTTGGTGGTGGTTGCGATCATTGCCCTTCTGATTTCGCTAGTGGTTCCTGTGGTTTCCTCGGCCCGTGATCGTGCGGCATCGACCATGTGTTTGAGCAACCAACGGCAAATCGGCGCCGGATTGCTCAGTTTTGCCGCTGCACACCAGGGCCGCTTTCCGGTCAATATCCAGAACAGTTCCAGCCATAATCCCTCGAAAGGCTCCCTCCTTGCGTGGACCCGTCCCCCTGCGGGCGAAAGTTCCGCCACCGCCCCGCGGATTGCCGTGGCGCTCGATCTTCGCGAGCCTTTCGAGGTGGACGCATTGGACGGCGAACAGAAGGCCACGGCGGTATCCATTCCGCTGGTGTTGTCCGGTGCGCCGCAGTACCTGCCTTTGCCCAAGGGCGAAGAGCCGAAGGAGGTGCGGGAACTGCTGGTCGAGAAGAAAACGGAGTTCCGCCACCTCCGGGCTTTGCCGGACCCGCAAGCCGCCACGACCGTGCCGGGCCTTCAGCCACAGCCGCAGCCGGGTCAAACTGTGACGAACCAGGCCGGGGGCCCGCCGCCAGAGGGCCGGCCCGTCGCCCGGTATGTGTTCAGCGGCGAAGACCCGATGCGGTCAACCGTTGCATCCGGGTCCGAAAAGCCCGGAGCCTTCACTGTGGGCAAAGGACTGGAATCGGATTTCAATCCCGGATCGATGTCCAAAGGCGGGCCGCCGTTGATTATGGCCAAAGCGAATACGACCGCCGCTTCTGAGGACGGCGCGCTCAAGGCCGACGATTATTTCGCCTTTACCGTTGATCCTGGAGATCAGTCCCTGAACCTGACAGCCATCACCTTCGAGGCCGGAGCGAGCTGGAGCAACGCGACCTATCACGGCGTGGGGGTCTACACCTCGGTTGACGGCTTTTCCAGCCCCGCCGCCGCAGTGTTCACCACCGGAAACGTCACCGCGCCCAATACAGGATACACGCAATACCAGGTGGACCTCTCCGCCGGGAAATTCCAGAACCTCGGCGAACCGCTGGAGGTGCGCCTGTACGTCTGGGACGGTGCCAACGCCTCTCACAGCGAGTTGCGGATCGACACCGTTATTCTTCACGGGGATTAACGCCGGTCATTTGTTTAACACGGATTCCGCACTCCAAACGAATAAAAATCCCCCTTTGCCCCGCCAATACGGAGATTGGCGCTCCTCTATATCAACCCGCCGCGGTGATTCGGAGATCATTGACGGTGAGATCTTTTACCAGAATTTGCCGGTGCGCGGGGCGTTTGGGGCTGTTGATAATCTGGAAGGCCTCGTCCGCCACCCGGGCGGGATCGCAGTAAATCAGAATGGGCAGAGGCCAGAGATACTCCTCCAGACCCCGCCAGGGCGCATTCACCACCAATGTGATGTCTTCAAGGGTGATCCCCGGATGTTCCCGCAGGGCTTTGATTCCGCCCAGGGCGGAGGGGAGAGATTCGAAAATGATTGCGGTGGGGAGTGGTTCCGTGAGCAGGTTCCGGGTCATTTCATAGGACATGTGCGTGGAATTTTCCCAGGGCTTGGTGAGCCTGGAGGGAAGGCGCAGACTGCTCATGGGCAGATTCCGGTCGGCAAGGGCATTTTTCATTCCCTGCACCTCCTGACTCCAGGAGGCCCCCCAGGGTTCACTGGCGATGTAGGCAATCTGTTCATGTCCCCGGTCACAGAGAATTTGAATGTCTGAATAGCCGATATTGCCATGGTCCTGACAAACGGTGTACACATTTTTAAATCGTTTGGGAACCTCAATCATACTGCCCAGGATCACCACGGGAACTCCGAAACTTTCAAACAATTCCAGAGCCTCGCCGGGAAGGTTTCCGCCCGGAGGAATCACCAAGAGTCCTCTCAAATCTTTTTGCTTTTCCACCAGCCGGCTCAGAGAGGCGAACATGGTTTCCTGGGTGATCATGTAATCGACCAATGCCATGCTGTTGGTCATTGCCAATTGCCGCACCCGCCGGATTTTTGTCCAGAAATCATAACTGAACCAGTCCGGATAGGCGATAAAGACGCTTCCGTTGGTCGCGTTGAAATCATCGGTATGCACCCGCCGGTCTCCATGGCGGGCAAAGGTGCCCCGACCGGCCCGGCGGACCACGTATCCGTCCCGGCTGAGTTCATTCATCACTTTATGAACGGTTAAGCGGGAGACCCCGTATTTTTCCGCGAATTCCATTTCCGTCGGCAGACGATCCCCGTCGTTGAAGCTCTCCAACAGGGAAATCAGCTTGGTCCTGATTTGGCTGTGGAGGGTGTTTTTGCCGTCACGTACAATCATTTTTTCACTGTAAGTTGATTTGAGGGCCCGGGCAAGCCTAAATCGATATCCACCACCAGGAGGTTGCCGAGATAGCGCAGGGTGAAGCTGAATCGTTTCCACGTCCCGGCCAGGCTCGGTTTGAAACGAAGCTCCCGGGCGTCGGTGCGGAGACCGCCGAATCCGTACACCACGTTCATCCAGGCCGCGGCCATGGACGTGGTGTGCAGCCCCTCGTGGGTATTGTTGTTGTAGTCGTCGAGGTCCAGTCGCGCGGCGTGCCCCCAGTACCTGAAGGCTTTGTCCTCCAGACCCAGCTCAGCGGCGATGATTGGACTCTATCCCGAGATGGGACGCGACTATTATTATCTGATACCTCCATTGTTCCCGGACATCCGCATGCGGGTGGGCGGAGACAACATCCTGCACATTACCGCTCCCAACGCGGGGGAGGGCTGGATCCATATTCAGTCCGCCACCCTCAACGGAATCCCTCTCGACCGGGCCTTTATTCATCACAATGAACTCGTCGGCGGCGGAACCCTGGAACTCGTATTGAGTCAGGAACCCAAGACCTCAATTTAAAAAAGTGATTTCACAGAAAGCCTCGTCACAAATAATTTGGAGTGCGCACGCTTGCTTGCGCTTTTGGGTGGCCGACGCTTGCTTCGGCCGGGAAAAACCCCGGATCTCAGTTTGAAAGGTCCTAACTATTTATATCGCCTTTTATGACGAATAAACTTGTTTATACAGTATTATTCGCCATATTTGGCGTGTTATGAAAATTTCAGCACAATTGACAGATGAAGCTCTTCTTCAGGAAGTGGGCGGTCGGATAGCCGCCTTGCGACTGATGCGCAACCTGACACAGGCGGCATTGGCGGAAGAGGCGGGGGTGTCCAAGCGGACGGTTGAGCGGCTGGAGACGGGGGCGGTGGCGACGCAGCTTTCGAGCTTTCTTCGGGTCTGTCGGGTGCTGGGGATAGTGGAGCGCTTGGAAACTCTGCTGCCGGAGCCGGTGCCCGGCCCGATGGCGCAACTGAAGCAGGCGGGGCGAAAGCGTCAACGGGCCTCGGGTAAAAATGAATCATCGGCGAAGTCCGGAACCTGGGAATGGGGGGACCCGACATGATCGCCGAGGTGCGTATGTGGGGTCGGACGATCGGCGCGGTTTCGCTCGACGATGACCGCGAGGTGGCGGCCTTTCAATATGATCCGGCCTTCTCGCACAGCGGAATCGAATTGTCGCCCTTGTCTATGCCATTGAGCGACGCGGTTTATACGTTTCCCGAATTGTCCAGAGGCAGTTTTCATGGTTTGCCGGGATTACTGGCGGATTCGCTGCCTGACAAATTCGGACATGCGTTGATTGACGCATGGCTGGCGACACAGGGGCGGTCTCCGGAAAGTTTTTCCGCAGTGGAGCGTCTTTGTTATATCGGAAGCCGCGGAATGGGGGCTCTGGAGTTTGCCCCGGTGCTGGGACCCCGTCCCCGTTCGGCATCGAAGATTCAAGTGAATGCACTGGTGCGGCTGGCGGGCGAGGTGCTGTCTCATCGCGCGGATCTACAGGGACACTTCCACGAAGCCGGCAAGGAAAAGGCTCTGCGTGACATTCTGCAGGTGGGGACGTCGGCGGGAGGCGCGAGGGCGAAAGCGGTGATTGCATGGAACCGTGAGACCAACGAAGTGCGGTCGGAACAACTTATCGCGGACGGGGATTTTGAGTACTGGTTGCTGAAATTTGACGGGGTGGCGGGAAACAAAGACAAAGAAATGGAGGACCCTAAGGGGTACGGAGCTGTCGAATATGCGTACCACCTGATGGCAAAAAAGGCGGGCATCACCATGACGGAATGCCGCCTGCTGGAGGAAAACGGACGACGTCATTTTATGACGCGCCGATTTGATCGTCTGGCGGGGGGCGAAAAATTACACATGCAGTCGCTGGCCGCACTGGCGCATTTCGATTTCAATCAGGCCGGTGCTCACGCCTATGAGCAGGCACTGCTGACGATCCGCCAACTGAAACTGCCCATGGCGGCGGTGGAAGAACAATTCCGGCGCATGGTCTTCAACATTGTGGCAAGGAATCAGGATGATCATGTGAAGAACATCGCGTTTCTGATGGATAAGCAGGGAGAGTGGTCTCTGTCTCCGGCTTTTGATGTGACCTACAGTTATAATCCCTCCGGCACCTGGACAGATCGGCACCAAATGACCCTGAACGGGAAACGGGATGATTTCTGTTTGAAGGATTTTGTGACCTACGGAGAACGCGCCTTCATGAAGCGGGGTCGGGCCGAACAAGTTCTTAACGAGGTCATCTCCACCGTGGAACAGTGGCCTAATTTCGCGGAGCGGGCGGGCGTTCCGGCTGATTGGACAACACAGATTCAGAACCA
>JBBDRC010000267.1:0-2851 GCA_040905625.1 Kiritimatiellia bacterium | reverse complement strand
TTTTGCTAAAGACCTCGATGTGATCGGCTGGGACGCCTATCGCGGCGCCGCCTACAGTAACAGCCCCTCCAAGGAAGGCGCCTCCGCCTTGGGTCACGATCTCTACCGCTGCATGAAACAGAAACCCTTCTGGGTGCTGGAGACCGATGCCGATCAGAACATGACCGCCGCCTACACCGCGGAGATGATCGCCCACGGGGCTGCCGGGGTGATGTTTTTCCACTACCGCCAGCACCGCGCCGGCGCGGAACAAACCTTGCGCTGTCTGGCCGACCTCCACGGCGACCCAGTGCCCGAACGCGTCGGCTTCACCAAAACCATCGCCGCGCGTCCCGAACTCCAGGAAGAACTGCCGGAGAGCTTCCCTCCCCGCGCCGCCGCGATCGTATATGACTATGACTGTGTGCATGAACAGCAGCGCCGCTTCTCCTATCCCAAACCCATGCCCTACTTGGACGCGCTGATGCGCATGTATCTGCCCGCCTGGCGCGGAGGACTGGGATTGGATGTGATCGATCCCGCCGACGATCTGAGCGCCTATTCCCTGATTCTGCTGCCGCATCATCATGTCTGCACCGAAGCCTTCGCCGCCAAACTGACCGCCTACGTGGCGCAGGGTGGAAATCTTTTCCTTACCGCCCGGACCTGCCACAAAGATGAACACGGCACCTACCATCCGCACTTTTACGGCCCTCTCCTCGACCTCACCGGCGCCATCGCCCATGAGGAAACCGATCTGAAGTCACCCACGGCCTGTATCTGGGATGGGCAGCGTCACGAAGGCATCCTCCAAGCTGAAACGCTTACCCTCACTGGAGACAGCGAGGTCCTGTCCACATTCGAAGGCGGCGTTCTAGACGGCAAACCCGCCCTGTTGCACCGCCGCCACGGCAAAGGCCGCTGCTGGTTCGCCGCCGCCAGCCATGAAAGCCTCAACCGCCAGGTGCTCGAAACCATTTGCCGGGAGCTGGACCTGCCTTTTGTCGATCACCCCCACGCCCGGGTCGCCGTCCTGCCCCATCTCAGCCGCAACGCCACCTGGATCTTCAATCACTCCAATGAACCCGTGGAACTCCTCGGCCACCCCATTCCCGCCGGGGATTTCGCGCTGATCGATTTGGAAGCCTGATTTTATAGATCAACCTAGTTGACACAACCTATTATAACGATTAAAAAAAGGGCTTATTCAGAATAGAAACCCGAAAAGGAGTAGTACCCCATGTTGATCACTCGTTTGCATCCGCGCCCCGCATCCACCGTTTTGTGTATTTTCACCCTCATGTTTTTCATGTTCCCGCCGTTTGTTTCCGCTCAGGAGCCCGAAGAACCGACACCCGTGACAGCTCCCTCAACTTCGCCGGAAGGGCCGGACACGGAACGGGTGCGGGTGGACTGGCTGGAGGAGATGAAAGAAGGCGGATTCACCATGCTGGCCCTGCTGGGGCTCTCTGTGGCCCTGGTCACCCTAATCCTCGAACGCAACCTGGGCCTGCGCGAAAATAACTTTTTTCCCGAGCCTCTGCGCAAGCAGGGCGACAAACTTCTGTTGTCCGGCGATCTGGAGGGCCTGGCGGCCTTATCGAAAAAACATCCCTCCCTGCTGGCCTCGGTTTTTCTGGTGCTGTGTTACGGCGAAGAGGACGAATCTGCGGATGACACTTTCGAACGGGCTTCGGACACTGCGGCCCGGCTGATGGACGAGCAGGACAACAAACTCATGTCCTTTGCCCTCATCGCGGGTCTGGCCCCGCTACTGGGTCTCCTGGGTACCATGATCGGCATGATCGAATCTTTCAAGCTGGTGGAGGTGTTCGGGGACGAGGGAGGCGCCTCCATGCTGGCCGGCTCCATCTCCAAAGCGCTCATCACCACTGCCGTGGGACTGATCATCGCCATGCCCGCCCTGCTGGCCCACCATGTGTTCACCCGCAAAACCCAGCGTTTACAAGTGAGAGTTGAAGAGGTTCTGGAATCGCTGCAAAGCTCCTGGCGAAAGCTTTCCGTCCGCTCCACCAGCTCGAAGTAAGAGCGGCCCCATGCGTTTGCGTAAAACCAAAAAGAAACGGACGGCGGCGGTGATTCTCTCGCCGCTGATCGACTGTGTGTTCCTATTGCTGATCTTCTTTCTGGTCACCAGCATGATCAAACGCTACGAACGCATGATCCCGGTCAAGCTGGCCGACGCCTCCGCCCTCCCCGCCGCCAACGCGGTGGACGAGGTGTTCCGCCTGGCCGTGAGCCGGGAGGGAAACATTCACGCCCAGACCGGACGCGGAAGCTGGGGCGCCTTCCGCTTCGCCGGCATCGGCGAACCCGCCGACTTTTTTGCGGATCTTCTCAAGCAATACGGACCCGACTATGCCATCGAGGTGCGCGTGCAGCGCGGCACCCCTTTTCAAACCGTCATCTACTATCAGGACTATCTGGAGGATGCCTTGTTTCGTAATGTCAGCTTCCGGGTGATGGACCGGGCCGACGAGTTGGAGCGCTGACATGAGACTGCACAAAAAGAAAAACGCCCCTCCCGAAGTCGCGATGTCCCCCCTCATCGACGCGGTGTTTCTGTTGCTGATTTTCTTTCTGGTGGCCACCATGTACAAAAAGAAAGACCGCGACATTGACATCCTTCCGCCCGTGTCACGCTCCGCCTCACGGGTGCTGACCGATGACAAGAATGTGATGCTCGGGGTGGACCGCGAGGGCACCCTGTTCTGGGAGGGCGTTCCCTCCAGCCGCGGTGAGATCCACCGCCGCATCCGCGAACTGGGCCTGAACGATCCTGATCGTCAGGTCCGCGTGGATGCCGATGCCGAGGCCCCCTTCGAACAGGTGGCCGAACTCCTCAACCTCT
>JBBDRC010000266.1:0-2869 GCA_040905625.1 Kiritimatiellia bacterium | reverse complement strand
GTCACCAAAACGTTTGAACTGGGCCGGGTTCCCACCGAAGAGGAAGTGGCCCCCAAACAGGGCGGATGCTGCGGCGGCGGATGTGGTGGCGGTGGCTGCGGCAGTGGCGGTTGCAACTGACGGTCGCTGATGAAGTGGAAACGGTTCCTTCTCGTATCCACAAGGGTTTTTCAGTAGTGGATGCACATGCATAAGCAACCCAAGCCCTTTAAATCCCCTCCGAAAAAGTATCACCCCCGCGGCCTCACGGTTCTCTATGAGGACCACGACCTGCTGGTGGTGGACAAACGGGGGGGCCTGCTCACCATTGCCTACCGGGAACAGGAACAGGAAATCAGTGTGCACGAGTTGCTGATGAATTACGTGCGCAAGGGAAATTCCAAATCCCGGAACCGGGTGTTCACCGTGCATCGGCTGGACCGTGACACCTCCGGTTTGCTGGTGTTTGTGAAATCGGAGGAGGCCCGCGCGTACATGATTGAGCAATGGCCCACCTTCACGAAAACCTACATGGCGGTGATCGGCGGCTTTCTCAGCGAAAAAGAGGGCACCATCACCTCCTATCTGGCGGAGGACGACGAGTACAAAGTGGCATCGGTGAAAAACGCCAGGGACGGGGCGCTGGCCTCCACCGGCTACAAAGTCATTCAGGAATCCTCCAAATGCAGTTTGCTGGAAATCAGCCTGCACACCGGTAAAAAAAATCAAATCCGGGTGCATCTCTCCGAAATGGGACACCCGGTGCTGGGCGACAAAAAATACGGGGACCGCACCCCCGGGCTCAAAAAAATGGCTCTGCACGCCGCCCGCATCGACGTGAAGCACCCCTTTACCCATGAGCCCATGACCTTTGAGGCTCCCATTCCCAGTTTTTTCAAGTTTTTGATGCAGTAGCTCCTCTTCCGTGCGGGGCGTGTGGAAGGGCGGAAGTTGTTTGATCCCGCGGCCAGGCCTCCATGCCATGTGACAGCTCCTCCGGGGTCAGCAGGGCCGCGTCCAGCTCCGCCAGCATTTGTTCGCGGGGCAATTGCTGTCCCAAAAAGCGGACCGCGTCCACCACCGTCACCATGGTGTCCAGGCGGGTCCAGTCCTGCAGACTGTTGCCCTCCCCGTCCATAAACGAAAAGGTCTGGGCCACCGGCAACGGCCCGGAGATACCCGAGGATTGAGGTCAGAAGTCGGAGTGCAGAGCGCCAGTCGAAATGTGTAAATTGAGGCACAACCTCATAATCATAATCGTAATCCTAATCGAACTTGGCACATCGATTATGATTACGAGCACGATTAGGATTAAGAGGTTGAGTCTTTTTCCTCAAAGCTTGCCACGCGGAACGCGTGGTTCGACTCCGTTGTTGTCGGCGCTGACCCGTGACCACTGACTCGTGACAAATGATCAATGACCTATTCCTTCAAACCCGCCTTGCGGATCACGACCATGCCATCCTGGATTCGAATCGTAAGATTGGCCATTTCCGCAATCAGCCCCAGGGTTTGGTAGAGGGACACTTTTTCCAGGTCGAAGCTGACCACGTCGTCAAGATCCTGATCCATCAGCACCAGATTGACCCCGGTGTTTTCAGGATCCAGTTCTTTGCTTTTCTGATTGAGAAAGCTGATCGCCTCCTGAATCTCCGCCTGTTGAAATCTCACTTCGGGGAGGATGATGGCGTGCAATTTGTCGAGGGTGGCTTTGGATTTTTGCATTCTTAGATCCTGGCCAAACGCACTGGACGCACAGGCCAGTAGAATCAGGGCGGAAATGAATCGGAGTGGTTTGTTCATAAGAATGCCTTTTATTTCACAAGTTGCTTCAGTCGTTCGTTAATCATTACAGTGTAATTCTACTTGCTCACTTCCAAAGTTCAAGCGGATACCCCCGCCGACTCTGTGGCATAAATCACGTCAAGGCCGGGATTTTGATCCCTGTTAGCGGAAAATAAATCCGAAAAATCCAACCGCGAATGAACGCAAATAAACGCGAATATTTCGAAGTCAGTGCTGTGAACTAAAACCGGAAATCCTGAATTTAAGATAAACGTTTTCAAAATATACATGAATCACCATGAGGCCTGAAAGAAATCAAATTCGCGTCAATTATTGCGCTTGCCTGGTATAACGATTATCTGGACAGGTTGGGTTCAGCATAATGGAAGAAGGTATGGGTGATCGTTCCAACGAGGAAGTCCGTCCCGTCATCAGACATCTTTCCCTGCAAATACTGACTTCCCGCGAATTCAGATGTAAGGCTTGATTCCGCGGTAACGAAAGATGAGCATGATGAAATTATTTTCCAAAAATCCCGTCGAAAAATTACAGAAGCGCTATGAAACTCTTATGCTGGAGGCGATGACCGCCCAGCGGGGAGGGAATATTGTCAAAAGCTCCGAATTGCATGCACAGGCTGAAGAGGTTTTGAAACAAATAGATGAGTTGAACGCTGGTTGATGGCGTGGATATGAGTTTGCGATTCATTCCGCCATTTACGGCTCTCAAATTGAGGTTTGCCCCAGGATCTGTAAAATTTCCCCAAGTTTATCGGTCGCTTTGGTTGCGGTGAGACGGGGATAGCGGTGGTTTTCCTGCAGGACATCACCGTTTCTCTTGCGAAGCAGCACTTTTCCATGCCGCACGTCGACTTCGAGCAAACCAAGGTTGGAGGCGGCGATGCGGATGCGGGCCACCTGCAGGGCGTTCTCTGCGGCGACGGGGAGGTGTCCGAAGCGGTCGTTCAACTCTTCTTTGAGGGCTTCGACGTTTTTTATGCTGCTCAATGCGGCGATGCGGCGGTAGATGTCCACCCGCAGGGCCTCGTCTTCGATATAACTCACGGGCAGGCAGCAGGCGGCCCCGTCGTCGACCTGTTCGGGAC
>JBBDRC010000265.1:0-2897 GCA_040905625.1 Kiritimatiellia bacterium | reverse complement strand
GTACCGGACTGCGTCAATCCCCGGTCTGGCGCGGCGGCGGTGTGGTCTTCGGACCCAAACCCCGCGACTACAGCAAGGCACAGAACCGTCAGGAGGCCCGTTTGGCTTTCCGCCGCGCGGTGAGTGAAAAGATTGCCGGTGGCGAAATCAAAGTGGTCGAGGATCTGGAGATCGCGGAAGCGAAAACCAAAGCCTTCGCCTCGCTGATGTCCAACCTGGGCGTGCAGGCTCCCGCTCTGTTTCTCACCCATGAGGTGAAAGCGGATCTGGTGTGCGCGGCCCGGAACATTCCCCGGGTGGAAGTGTCCACCGCCGGAAACGTGCACACCTATCAGTTGCTGCGCTATCCGAACATTGTGATCACCCGCGAAGCCATGGCCGCTCTGGAAGAGCGTCTGCGCAAATCGAAAGGAGCAAAGGCATGAAGCCCGCACATCAAATCATCGACACCATCCTGCTGACCGAAAAAGGAACCGTGCTGATGGATACACTGAACCAGTACGTGTTCAAAGTGCATCCGGACGCCAACAAGCAGGAAATCAAACAAGCAATTCAGACCCTGTTCAAAGTGGATGTGACCCACGTGCGCACCATGAACCGCAAGGGAAAGAAAAAACGCGAACGCCGTCCGAATTACGGACTGACCCCCGCCTGGAAACGCGCGGTGGTGACTTTGGCGGACGGCAACTCCATCGACCTTACCTGAGAGAGAACACATGGCTTTAAAAGAACGTAAACCTACCACCGCCAGTAACCGTCACACGGTGCTGAGCGATTTCGAAGGCCTGGACAAGGTGCGCCCTGAGCGCTCCCTGACCTCGCCGCTGAAGTCAAAAGCCGGCCGCAACTCCGCCGGACGCATCACGGTGCGTCACCGCGGGGGCGGTCACAAGCGGACCTACCGCAAAATCGACTTCAAGCGTAATAAATTCAGTGTCCCCGGCAAAGTGGCCACGCTGGAATATGACCCCAACCGCTCCTCCAACATCGCGTTGATTCACTACGCGGACGGGGAAAAGCGCTACATACTGGCTCCGGCCGGACTGAAGCAGGGCGACATCGTGCAGGCAGGCCCCGGCTCTCCCCACAAAGTGGGGAACTCCCTGCCGATCAAAGAGATTCCGCTGTCCACTGTGATTCACAACATCGAACTGATGCCGGGCCGCGGCGGACAGATTGTCCGTTCGGCGGGCAACGGCGCGATCCTGATGTCCAAGGACAATGAATACGCCCAGGTTAAACTACCCTCCAACGAATTGCGCCTGATTCACCTCACCTGCGTGGCCACCATTGGCCGGGTGGGCAACAGCGAGCACGGCAGCCGTTCCCTCGGGAAAGCCGGACGCAAACGCTGGATGGGAATTCGCCCGACCGTTCGCGGTGTGGCCATGAACCCGGTGGATCACCCGATGGGTGGTGGCGAAGGCCGCTCCTCCGGTGGTGGACACCCGGTCACGCCCTGGGGGGTAATCACCCGCGGGAAGAAGACCCGGGACCGCAAGAAAACAACCAGCAGCCGCATCGTCAAACGGAGGAAATAACCATGGCACGCTCAATTAAAAAAGGTCCGTTTGTTGAAGAAAAGCTTTTCCAGAAAGTGGAAAAGATGAATACCGGCGGACGCAGACAGGCGATCAAAACCTGGTCGCGCAGATCAATGATTCTTCCTGAATTCGTTGGCAACACCTTTGCGGTGCATAACGGCAAAGTGTTTATCAACGTCTTCGTGACTGAAAACATGGTCGGACATAAACTGGGTGAATTCGCGCAGACGCGCTCGTTCAAATCCCACGGCATTTCCGCCAAATAATCAACATCATAATCCCGCAGATGCGGGAAGAAAGGTACCGGCCCCGCTTCGGCGGGGCCTTTTTTTTGGTCGGGATGAATCGTTCCGCGCAGGGGCTGAAGCCCCCGCGCGGGCAGGGGGGGGGGCTGGGGTCCATGGGAGTGAATCGTCGTGGGCAGGGACTGAAGCCCCCGCCCGTTTGGGAAAGCCCTGGAAAGCCCCTGACCAAAAAGCGGTCTGGGGGCTTCAGCCCCTGACCAAGACGATTCAGACATGCCATCCTCCCCCTCAACCAGCGGTCGGGGGGCTTCAGCCCCTGACCAAGACGATTTTGACTTGACCGCAGCTCGTTGTATACATACAAATGTACCATGCCTGCGCTTCAAAAACTCTATCTGGCCTGCAATTGTCCGTTCAAGTCCTCATGGCCACAGGCCCCACAGTATTGCGAACCCTCCGCGGAACTCTTGTCCGCCTTTGATACAGAAGGAATTACCCTTTTGTCCTCTGGTTTTGACTCCACCAAAGCACAGGTGGTGGTGGAGGTGTCGGACGCGGTGGCTCCCCGGTTTCTCCTGCAACGGTTGAAAGGGAGGTGGAGTCGCGCTCTCGGGATTGCATGTGATGATTTCCCTGGTTTTGATAAAGCGTACTTGATCCGAACAGTGGGACAAAACACCCGCACAATCGTGGAGAACTATGTGCAGAATCAGGTGGATAGCTCGGATTTGGTGGATCCTCTGTATCGAAAACGAATGAAAGAGCTTCGTTTTCATCAGGAGGAAACGAATCCGCAGAAAAACCGGCACCGTGGCGTGTACGATTTGTTTGCGCATCTGGTGCTGGTCACCAAAGGGCGCTATCGAATGTTTTCTCCGGAGGCCCGAAAGGTGTTTGAAAGCCTGTGCGCGGGGACAGAGGCGCTGGGGGCGGAGGCGTTGGATATCAGCATGATGCCGGATCATGCGCACCTGTTGCTGCGGTGGCCGTCGGCGTTGTCGGGAGCGGAGTTGATAGAGGGAGTGAAACGGGAGTCGGGAAGACAGTTGCGGCGAACCGCATTTTGGAGCGGCGGAGGATATTTGGGGTCGGTGGGGCCGTATCGACT
>JBBDRC010000264.1:0-2930 GCA_040905625.1 Kiritimatiellia bacterium | reverse complement strand
TTCCTCAATCTGCCGGTTGGACTCCTCCGACCCAAAGTAGATGGTGGCACCCACTCCCGTCGCGCCCATATCCGCGGCCCGGTCCACATCGCTGAAAAAGATCTGGTCGTGGGTGTTCGGATAGGAGAGCAACTCGTTGTGATTGAGTTTGAGAATAAACGGGATGTGATGGGCGAATTCACGGGCCACCTGTCCCAACACCCCGGCAGTGGAGGCTATCCCGTTGCATCCACCTTCAATGGCCAGGGTCACAATGTTGCGCGGATCAAAATAATCCGGATTTTTGGAGAAACTGGCTCCGGCGGAATGTTCGATGCCCTGATCCACCGGGAAAAGCGACAGGTAGCCGCTTCCGCCCAGCCGCCCGGCGTTGTAGAGACGTTGCAGATTGCCCAATACCGGGTTGGGTCGGTCCGAATGCACAAAGGATCGGTCCACGAAACGGGGTTCCGGCAAGGTCAGCCGTTTCTTGGGAATGCTCTCGCAGATGTGAGATAAAAGGTTCTCGCTGTCCTGCTCCAAAAAGCGTTCGATATGTCTGTTCATTTGTTCTCCTGTGGTTGAGTGCGTATAAGATTTAAGGATGTATCGGGAGTCTCACGAATTCGATGACGGGTTTTCCGCATCGGAGATCAGGCGGTTGACCGCCGCCGCGCAGATGAAGTCATTTCGGGTGAGGCCTCCGGCCTTGTGGGTGGTGAAGGTGACGGTGCAGGACCCGTAGCCCACCTCCAGATCCGGATGGTGATCCTGTGTGTTGGCGATCCATGCCACCGCGTTGACAAAGGCCATGGTGCGGTAAAAGTTCTTGAACGTGAACTCCCGCACGATGCTGTTGTCGTCATCGCCCAATGACCAGCCTTCCAGCTCCTTGAGGGCTTCGGAGGCCTGTTCGTTGTTCACAAGACCCTCGCCTTTGGCGCAGGGTTTACAGGTTCCTTCGAATAATGAATGGGTCATGTCAGTCCTCCTTCCGCGTTTCGGGCCGCGTTTCGGGCGCGGATTCGGAATCCAGCGTGAAGCCGATTTTGACGCCCACCTGCCAGTGTTCGATTTTGCCGTCGGCCAGATGACCGCGAATATCGGTGATCTCCAGCCAGCGCAGATTGTGAACGCTTTCACTCGCTTTTGACACCGCGCGTTGAGCGGCTTTTTCGATGGATTCCGTGGAGGAACCCACGACTTCGATTTTTTTGTAAACATGATCAGACATGGTTTTTCCTTCTTGTATGTGTTGGCGTTTAAGTTCCGGAACGGCTTTCAACCGCTCCCGGAGCGTATTCTGTTTTCGGTTTAAGTACGCATTACGCGTGCCAAAAAATTGTTTTTCACGGAAATCAGCCAAAAACCGGCATTTCCAGGTCGTCGCCGCAGACGTTCGATCCATGCCTATCCGGTTGACACACCAACCTACCACCCACAGTGGTTCAGACCTTAATTTAAGGGCGAAAAACAAGGATTTAGATCGCAAATTCAAATGACTTTTTTAGAGGCGCATCTTCGTGTGGATGAGGCTGCGAATGAAAAGGAATGAAGAGTTGAACCAAGGATAACGCAGAAGATGTTTTATTTTTTGCCACAAAAGAGCACAAAAATCTCCACCCCTATAACCCCGCTCTGAAACGGGAAATTTTACCTTTTTGTATATAAGGTGCGGTAACAGTGAAGCGTTCACCCATTATTTTCCAAAACGGGGTTATAGGGGGGGGCGTTTTTATCGTGCCTTTTCGTGGCAAAACAATCGCATTTGAATCTGCGATACAAAATGGCCAACAACCGTCTTAAATTGAGTTCTGGTGGTTAGGGCATCGGTTGGAACTCAAGAAGCGACTGTGGCTGCTGGATTTTCATAGTTCCACACACTACATGTAGGGGTGTGGTGTGTCAACCGGATAGGCATGGTTCGATCCGCACGTGCCGGAGTGGTCGACCCTCCATTTCTCCATTTTCAGTGCACCTTTTTCCATTTCCGAAGCGGAGTGGTGTCAGGCCCGCGGAGGAATGCAGTTCGCATTCCCGGGGCCCGGAAGGATTGCAATTTGCATGATTTGGACACCCAGCACACTGTAAAGCTTAAATCTTCGCACAGGACCGCAAGCCGTTCGGGTGGATCCATTGTGTCGATCCGCACTCTCACGCGTGCTTCTCGCGAAGATGTTTTTTTACAGTCTTCTTCAGACACCGGATGTTCTTTCATAACGTCCCAAATCGATTTCGTATCCATAACGTCTTGACATTGGTTCCGCATATGGCGTTAATAGTTTAACGCGTTCGTTGGAATTTTCCGCCGACACCGCGGGACAATGAAGTCAGGAACCCCGCCATGCATGAATTGAGTATTACCCGGGAAATTGTGGCCCTTGCGACTGAAAAAGCAGGGGGGCGCCGCGTGACCCGGATCGCGCTTGTGATTGGCCGGTTGAGCGGCATCGTCGCCGATGCGATCCGTTTCTGTTTCGATGTCTGCGTCCAATCCACCCCGGCGGAGGGGGCCCGGCTCGAGATTGAGGAGATTCCCGGACGCGGCCGCTGCCGGGTCTGCGGGTTGGAATTGCCCATGGACCAACCTTTCGGACAGTGTGAATGCGGTTCGGCGCGGATTGAACTGATCGCCGGCCACGAAATGCGGATTAAAGAAATGGAGGTGGACTGATGTGCGAAACCTGTGGATGTTCGGATGACCAACACGTGCGGATCACCCGGGTGACCCGTGGACAGACGGATCACGCGGTGCCTCCGCATGATCACGCCCACAGTCCTTCCCATGACCACGATCACAAACATGGCCACGACCACGACCATGGCCACAACCATGGCCATTCCCACGGCACCACGGTGTCGCTGGAAGAGGATCTGCTGGCCAAAAACAATCTGTTGGCCCAGCGCAACCGCGGCTGGTTCGAGGGACGCGGCATCCTCGCGCTCAATCT
>JBBDRC010000263.1:0-17924 GCA_040905625.1 Kiritimatiellia bacterium | reverse complement strand
TCATTTGGCGGACGAAGACGGAAGCCGAAGGCGGCGGCGTGGTTCATTCGCGGTTCCATCCCCCAACTCAACATCGCCAGCCACATACCCAAGAATCCAGAGCGATGGCCCTTGCAGGAATTTCTGGAAGTGCATAGGGAAAAATGCCGCGTTATGAATACACGAATCCATACGAACGAATCCCTAAAGTTTGGCGAAGCCCACGTTTACGAGTTTCACGGGCATCACGGGGTTTTCTGTGAGCTGACCCATGTCGGTGCTGGAGCCCAAGGCTTCCGCATGAAACCGGCCAAAAAGAAACCCTGGCCCCTGTCCGCTGCAAGCAACGAAGGAAGGGTTTCCGGGGCGCACAGTATGTATATACCACGCTTTGAGAGGTTTTGCACATGATAAATTCGGAATATTAGAAACTGACTCGCGGGAGTCGCCCCTTGTCAGAGGGCCGGATTGTGGCGGAAATGACCTTTGGATTCTGGACCGCCTTTTTTGATAAACCACACGCCGCGACGGGAATAGGATTTCATTTGGTGAAAACCGCGTTTCCCCATCTGGAACGTTCGAAGAGAGATTTGGTCAGTGTGAAAGCCGGATGGGAAGACGTGCGGCAGCTTCGAAACCGGGTTTTTCATCACGAACGCATCATTCACTGGATAGAAAAATAGGCTCTACAAGTCTCTTTTTGATCATATAGAAATACGGATGATTCCCAACGAAGGAAAACTGCAGGAATGGAATGACGAAAAGGGCTATGGCTTTATTGTGCCGGATGATCCGGGCCGGAAAGTGTTTGCGCATATTCATGAGTTCACCTGTCAACATCCCCGCCCCCGAAACGGGGACCGCGTACACTATCAGACCGCCGCCGACAGCCAGGGAAGGTCGCGCGCGGTCGATATTCGCCGTCCGCAAGTGGACAGGCCGCGAGGTCACCCGGGCCTGTTCCTGATTCCGATCCTGGTTTATGCGGTCTGGATCGGGCTGCAAACCTGGAGAGGGGTGTATCCCAAAGAACTGCCGATCGCCTTGGGAGTCCTGAGCCTGATCTCTTTCATCCAATACGCCCGGGACAAACAGTTGGCCGTTCGTAAAAGATTCCGGATCTCAGAAACGCGCCTTCACCTGCCGGATCTGCTTGGAGGATGGCCCGGAGGACTGCTTGCCCAAAAAATCTTCCGCCACAAAGTCTCCAAACCCGGTTTTCAGGTGGTATTTATTTTCACGGCTTTCCTGAACATCGCGTTTCTGCTCTATGTGGGTGCCAGTCCCGGTTACTGGGAGCAGGGAACGTACGAGGATTATCTGCCTGTCCTTCGCAACCGGATGGAGCATCATCTGCAGCAATTCGGCTTAACGGAATAGAAAAAGTGGCAGAGGCGTCCCGCCTCTGATCTTCTGAAACTCAGAGGCGGGACGCCTCTGCCACCCTGGAGTCCACCTGCCCTGGAGTCAGCCGGGACATGATTCGCAAAGTCTTGAGGGACAAACAGCAACAAGGCGGGGTTGTCTGTTCCGGCCGGGGGCCTGCCGCACGATGGGAGAAGGGGTAATGTCGCCAAGTAAGGGTAAAAGTAAGGGTAATGTCTATCCACCCACCCGTAACGGCTTCCGTGAGTATTTGCTGTCCGAGAACAAAAGCGGCAGCAATCGTGCGACCTCCTATATCCGGGCCATTGAGCTACTGGATTCCATCCTGAGCCGAAAGGCGGCTGCGGCGTTGGACGCGGAAAGTATCTGGTCCATCACCTCCGCCGCGCATGTTCAACGATTGTATTAACTGACCCCAACCCCAAAACGATTATTGAGGAGTTGAATCAGGTTTTAGTTGCGTAAAATATTCTTATAAAACGGTTTACGGCTTAAAAATGATTGGAAGCTCTTCAGGCTTAATTAGTAGACTCCACTATTTAAAATATTGACCATAAATTTAAATAGCGTATCTACTTAATAAAGAAACGTAGAAAAACCTTAAATAGAACATGCAACACTATAACGCAGGAAACTGGCATAAACAGCTCGGATACAAGAGCTTTCAGCCATCTGAACTCAATCGCTCCTGGACGATTGATGATGCGCGGGTGCTCGAATCGCTCAGCCGGGCGGATCGTCAACTGGGGCGTCTCGATATGTTTTCCGAATACGTGCCCAATCTGGATCTTTTCGTCCGGATGCATGTTGCCAAGGAGGCGACGGAGTCCAGTAAAATTGAGGACACGCAGACCGAGATGGAGGAGGCCGTGTTGCCCGAGGATGAAATCCTGGAGGAGCGGCGGGACGACTGGCGCGAAGTGAACAACTATATCCAGGCGATGGGGACCGCGATCGAAAAATTAAAGGAGCTTCCCTTCTCGAATCGCTTGCTGCGCGAGGCGCATGCGACCTTATTGGATGGCGCCCGCGGGGAGCATAAAACGCCGGGAGAGTTCCGCCGCAGTCAGAACTGGATTGGTGGGTCGAACCTGGAAAACGCACGGTTTGTGCCTCCGATGGCGGAGGATGTTCCCGCTTTGATGGGGGATCTGGAGAAATTCGCTCATAACAAGGACTTACACCTGCCTCCTCTGCTCAAAGTGGCGCTCATGCACTATCAGTTTGAAACCATCCACCCGTTTCTGGACGGCAACGGTCGTATCGGCCGGTTGATGGTGCCGCTGTATCTGGTCGCAGAAGGGATTCTCAAAAAGCCTGTACTGTATTTGTCCGACTATCTGGAGCGAAACCGGGAGGAGTACTACGAGAGACTGACCCGGGTGCGGGAGAAAAACGAATTGGGGGACTGGCTCATCTTTTTCCTCGATGGACTCGCGGAAACCGCTGCGGGAGGTGTGTCGACAATCAACACGATTCTCCAATTCAAAGCTCAGAGGGAAAAGGATATCTCCACTTGGAAAACACGCAGTCAGTCCGGACTCGTCCTGTTTGAGTTTCTGTTCGGCCAGGTCTGGGTGAATGCCAAGATGGTTGCGGATGCGGTGGATGTGTCCCAGCCCACCGCTTATAAACTTATTGACCAGTTTGTGGAGCAGGGACTGTTGCAGGAAGTGACCGGAGCCAAACGCGACCGCATTTTCCTGTTCGAGGCATATC
Source organism: Kiritimatiellia bacterium (assembly GCA_040905625.1). GTDB lineage: Bacteria > Verrucomicrobiota > Kiritimatiellia > SS1-B-03-39 > UBA6053 > UBA6053. The sequence continues at coordinate 14,840 of JBBDRC010000263.1, read as the reverse complement.
TCAAACTCTATCGACGACCTTCATGACTTCCTGAATCAAATCAGTCTGGGGTGGAGTGGCAGAGAGTGGCAGAGGCGGGACGCCTCAGCCACACTGGAGTCCACATGCCCTGGAGTCAGCCGGGACATGATTCGCAAAGTCCTGAGAGACAAACAGCAACAAGGCGGGGTCGTCTGTTCCGGCCGGGGGCCTGCCGCGCGGTGGGAGAAGAGGGTATGTCGCCAAGTAAGGGTAAAAGTAAGGGTAATGTCAATCCACCCACCCGCACCGCCTTCCGTGAGTATAAATTATTGGCATATTTAACCGCGAATAAACGCCAATGGACGCGAATACATTTGATTTTGAAACTTCCAAATTCAACCTTCTGCCTTTATTCGCGTGAATTAGCGTTTATTCGCGGTTTTTGATTAACCTATTTGTCTATGAAAGAGCCCATCCTCCATAAACAGGAAGTCTACAACATCGTCAATAGCGCGATAGAGGTTCTCAACGAGGTGGGTCATGGGCTGCACGAGAAGCCCTACGAAAACTCCCTGGTGGTGGAGTTCGGACTGCGGGGCATTCCCTTCAGCCAGCAGGAGCGCTTTCCGGTGCTCTATAAAAACGTGCAGGTGGCTGAGTACATTCCCGACCTGATCGCATACGGGAAGATCGTGGTGGACACCAAAGTCATCGACCGCATCACCGACCACGAACTGGGACAAATGCTGAATTACCTGCGCATCACCGGGCTGAAAGTCGGGCTGATCCTCAATTTCAAACACGCAAAGCTCGAATGGAAGCGTGTGGTGCTGTAGACCACCATGAATGAAAATGAATCTCATGCAGCGAAAATTATAAACAACCACGAATAAACACGAATAAACACGAATCTCATGCAGCGTAGGTCTAATTTTGATTTCCATTTTTCAGAAGGGATGGGTAAAACCTGTACTCTCATACCATTCATTACCCAACATTCGCGTAAATTCGCGCTGTGCCCGCCATTTTATCCGGCGTAGTGGCGCCCTCAAGATTTATTGCAAAACATGGCTCATTTGGCGGACGAAGACGGAAGCCGAAGGCGGCGGCGTGGTTCATTCGCGGTTGTATCACCGACCTCAACATCGCCAGCCACATCATCCGCTGGAAAGACCGCAAAGACACCCGCCTGGATCCCCGCAACGGCCTCTGCCTCTCCGCCACAACCGACAAACCTCCCCGCCCTGAGCGTGACCCAGTCCCTGAGCGGGTCGAAGGGCCGAAGGGTTCGAGAAAAGAGCGGGACAGGTTATTCATCTGCCTGAGAAATCCGAACGATGGCCCTTGCAAGAATTTCTGGAAGTGCATAGGAAAAAAGCTGCGTTATGAATACACGAACCCATACGAACGAGGATGACTTTGAACTCATCACCCGGGTGGTGATTCGATGACCCGGGAAGAACTCATGGACCTGATCCGATCCGGAGAGGACAGCGGCACCCAGTTCAAGACCGATGTTCGGAACGCCCAATCGCTTGCGTCTGAAATGGCCGCGTTCTCCAATTCCCGGGGAGGAGAGATTCTGATTGGGGTCACGGATACGGGAGTGGCGCTGGGACTCGAAACCGAAGATGTCCACCGTATCAACCAGCTCATCAGCAACGCGGCCTCTCAACTGGTTCGAAGTCCGTTGAATGTGCATACGGAGAATCTGCTGTTGGAAAACGACCGTGTTGTCATCGTGGTGACTATTGAGGAAGGACGAGACAAGCCGTATTTTGATAAAAATGGCGTGATCTGGCTGAAGAATGGCGCGGACAAACGCCGGGTGAATTCCAAAGAGGAACTGCGCCGGATTTTTCAGTCGGTGGACCTCCTGCATGCGGACGAACTTACTTATCATCTCACCGTGGAGAAAATCCGGGCCGGGAATTCCGTGATCCGCAATCCCATCCTCGCTTCCTTTGCCGCCAAAGGACTGCTCCCGTATCGGGGTCTCGGAACAGGAGTCCGTCGGGCCCTGCAGGAATGTCCAGAGCTGCAATTTGCCCACGACCCGGAAGCCGAAACCTTCACCGCCACCATTCCGCTATCCGTTCCAAATGAAACTGAAAATGAACCTGTAGAGATTGATGTGAGTCCGCTCCAGGTTCAATTGCTGAACCTGATCAGAGAAAACCCGGATACCACGTATGACGGGATGGCGGAGGCCACGGGCAAGGGGCGGTCAACCATCCGCAGGCACATCAAGACCCTCCGCGAAAACAACCTGCTGCGCCGGGTGGGTTCCGACCGCCATGGTCACTGGGAGGTAATGGAATGATCCGTCCCGCCCGCACCGCCTTCCGTGAGTACGTATGGTCCAAAATAAAACCACGAATAAACACGAATGAACACGAATCTGATGCAGCGTAAGATCGATTTTATTTTGAATGCTTCCGGGTGGATGGTTGCATTTTGTCATCCTTACGCCTTCCCCCCACCCAAAAAAAATTGGCGTGAATTCGGGTTCCTTCGCCGTTCAATCTATTCGGCCCGGAGTGGAGTGGCAGAGAGTGGCAGAGGCGTCCCGCCTCTGGTCTTCTGAAACTCAGAGGCGGGACGCCTCAGCCACTTTCAAGGCATGCATGCCTGTGAATGTAAGCCATACAAAAAAAGTAAGACAAAAATCAGTTGACACACAGCTTTGGAATGGGTATACCGTGTGAGTATGGACACGGCAATTGTGACATCCAAAGGCCAGGTGGTGATTCCGGCGAAGATCCGGAGGTCCCTGGATATCCGTCAGGGAACCCGTCTGGTCTTCAATCAAAAAGAGGGCACTTTCGAGGTTCGCCCCATCACCGGAGCCTACATCGACTCCGTTCGCGGAATGCTCAGGCGGAACCCGGGAGAACTCCCGGTCACCCGGGAACTGATCGATGCGCATGCCGAGGAAGTGGAAGCGGAGGAGGCGGACATTGAAAAACGTGGTGTTTGACAGCTATGCCCTGCTGGCCTTTATCTTCGACGAACCGGGCGCGGAAACCGTGGCCGACATCTTCAAACAGGCTCTGACAGATAAAAGACGCATAAGCATCTGCACCGTGAACTGGGCGGAAGTCATTGTCAGCACCATCCGGGTCAAAGGGAAAACCGCCTGGAAAACCGTGCACTCCCATCTGCAGGATCTGCCCTTCGAAATCGTCGATGCGGATCAGACCCTGAGCGAAGCCGCCGCCGAATTTAAAGCCGCCCACAAAATAACCCTGGCCAACGCCTACGCCGCCGCGCTCACCAAAACCAAACGGGCCGAACTGGTGACCGGCGATCCTGAGTTTGAGCCGCTTGAGAAGATTCTGAAACAACTCGTCTGGTTGGGAAGATGAGTGATCCTGAAAAAAGGACCGTTGAACTGGACAGACTCTCCTGGGGGCAGTTGCTGGATGGACTTACCTGCCGGGCGGAGCAGTACGAAAGCACCGCCGAGTATTTCCGCACCGGTGAAACCGACGGGGAGATTCTGGAAGCGACCGATGCCGACGAAGCCCAGGCCATCGCCAATGATTATCGGGAGATCATTCAGAAGATTCGAACCCAGCTTGACCCATGACCCATCCCGAAATCACAACCCGCACCGCCTTCCGCGAGTATTTGCTGTCCGAAAATAAAAGCGGGAGCAATAAAGCGGCGTCCTATTTGCGGGCCATGGATCTGCTGGAGGGGCTGCTGCGCGACCACCCTCTGGGCTTCGGGGACTGCCGGGATCTGTGGAGCGTCGCTTCAGTGGAAAGACTGAATGAACTGCTGCTGCGGGTTACGGAAGAGCAAAAAAACCATGAAAACAGCCCCTGGTTCCTGCCTGAGCAGCCAAGTTACTTGGGCGGCGGATTTATCAAAGCCGCCCTGGGACACTATCGACTCTTTCTGGTGGCCCATCAGCATGAACAAACTCTGCTCGACCTGCTCCGGACCCACCAGGGTGATCCCGATGAACTCGCCGCGATTCTCAATCAGGATCCCGACCTCCCCGACTTTCTCGAAACCGAACTCGAAGGCAAAGAAGCCATTCGACAAACCAAAGTCCGCATCAACCAAAGCGGCTTCCGACGTGTAATCCTCGAAATCTACAATCACCGCTGCTGCGTCACCGGCCTCGACCTTCCCGATCTCTGTATCGCCAGCCACATCATCCCCTGGGCCGAAAATACTAAAACCCGAATGGACCCCCGCAACGGACTCTGCCTCTCCGCAACATACGACAGAGCTTTCGACAGCTACCTCATCACCTTCGACGAAGACTATCGCCTGATCGTCTCAAAAGAAATCCGCGACCACTACCGGAATGAGCATGCACGAGAGTTGTTTGAAAAAAAGGCGGGACAGGTCATCCACCTGCCTGATAATCCAAAGCGAAGACCCTTGCAGGAATATTTGGACGTGCATAGGAAACAGGTTGCGTCATGAATACACAAACCAATACAAACGGAGGCCAAAGGTCTGTCGATGCCACTCTTGGTGAGTTTCACGAGCCTCACGGGGTTTTCTGTGGGCCCACCAGTCCGCCCTGGTGAAAAATGCCAGACCAAACTGCCCGTCAACCACCCGTAAACCACCCAAGCAAAGGAGTCAGAGGCGAGACGCCTCAGCCACCCTCACTCCTGAACCTTTTTCCGACGGTCTGGATATTCTTTTGTATTTTTTCATGAAGGATATTGAAAATTACCCACCGTCATATAGGACGTAAAAATGAGTTTCCCCGATTCCAACCAGCCTCAAACGAACAAGGAAGCCCTAGAAGCCTTTCGAGAAGCTTTTACACGCCCTCCCATTGTGAGACGTTCTTTTGTTACGAACCTGAACGTAGAGAGAAACGTGTTTGAAGAAAACGCCAAACCACTTTTCGAGCAGATACAGGGCGAGCGGGGCTACGACAAAATAACGGTCCGTAATCACTGGGAATTCAGCATTGAAGAGCGCCCTGGCGGCCTTTTAGTCCCAAAAGGAAAGGTGACAAATATTTTGCGAATGATGCGGTCTGGAAATTCTCAATACCCCAATGCCGTCATAGAGTTGGTTCCCCCCCGGGATACTCGACCCGCCGAATTCATGGTCGGGCATCAACGCAACGATGAGAATCCAACTGTATATGAGGATCTTCGGCAGGAAATCGAGGCCGTCATGCCCAAGGTTGCGCACGTATTCGGTATTAAAGGGTGTCAAGGGATGATGCTGAGGTACAGAAATCGAATTGCACAATCAAGATATAATAATCTCTGGAAAAATCCTCACCGGGTAACCTTGTCTGACGTGTTTAAAATTTTTGGATCGGGGACGCATGGGCATACGTTTCAGGTCCCTTTTCGGATTGAATTTAGCGAACAGTCACCATCCATGGGCGATTTTTCGCTGCCAGACCCCCGAGCCACCGTGGCATACCTCGCAACCGCCGAAGCGACCGAACAGAAAAACGAGTTTGCATTTGACGTGGTTTTGACGTATTCCACCTTACAGAGTAAACTGATCTATTCTGAAAAGGATTTCTGGCCAGCCCTTGATTGGGCCCACAATATGGTTTTGTGGTCGTTTAAAGAAAGCTTTTCAGAAAAAGCCATACAGGAATTTCAAGCATAATGGACGCCACCTTAAACGCCGAATCACGAACACAGCACCAGGAAGACCCTTGGACCCTGCGGGAATCCGGCTGGCAGGAAGACAAAATGCATGATCGGGACTTCAATCCCGCAGCACCCTACCATGGCGTTGAGGAACCGGACATCGAATTCGAATTTGCCGCATCAAATTTTCCTGTGACCGAAGGACAGTTCGTGAAGGTTCTGAACCCAAACACAAATCCCGTTCGGATCCTCTACAAAGTGAAAGAAGAAGTTTTTGAGGTCGAAGGCTGGGGTTTGACGGTTCCTTTGGAGGATTTCCCCAAACTTCCCAAAGAAATCGGGCGTCGATTCCTGCAACTGTACTGCAGTTCACAAGACGGCACTTTGTCACGTGACGATGAAGACGCTTTGGCACTGGTCTCACAACAAATAGATTACCGGGGTTTTGCCGCCAGTCGGTTGATCCCACGCCGTCTGGAGGCCACCCTCGTACGCACCGAACCCGTCGCTTTCCTTGAATTTCTGGATGATAAACGGGAAAAACTACCCAGGGAACTTACGGAGAAACTTGAGGTGCTCAAACCGGGTGATCGATTTGCCGCGTATTTTCAACTGAACGGGGATGGCAAAGTGTTGGATATCCGCCATGTGGATCTCCTGCCCCGCTTGGAAACCGTTGACCCTGAAACAGTATTCGATTCATTTAAAGGATGAGTGTATCAGGAAATGAGAATGGGTCCACTACAAGTCGATTTTTGGGATGTGGACCAAGGAGACTGTAGTGTGATTCGGTTTCCGGATGGCTCTCTATTCATTGTTGATGTGGGTCCCCGAAACTCACCTCTGCTTGATTGGCTGGTTAAGCGAAAGGAAACGATAAAGGGAATTGTACTGACCCACAACGACGAGGATCACGCTGGCTCTTTAAGTGCTATACTGGATGCCTGCGGGCAGCGTATACTGCAGGTGTTTCTAATCGAAGACCGCAATATGACACAGGCCTCCACCCGAAAAATTGTTGCGGCGGTTGGAAAATGGCGGAATGCATTTGGAGGAATAGCTCGCCGTTTGGAGATTCCCGACGGTGAAGAGAGGATAACAATACACCAATGTGACTTTGGTCATAACAAAGAAGACCAGCTTACCCTCTACGCGGTACACCCAGAGATGTTTTCCGCTCTCGAACAACAAACCCGATCCTTGCCCAACCCCAATGTGGTTTCAGGTGTGCTTTGCCTGGACGTAAACCATGAGACCAAATTTATCTGGGGAGGGGATGCTCCCATGGAAGTTGTGGCGTCCACCTGCGAAGGCAAGAAACCCTCCGTCTTGATGGGCCCCCACCATGGCGGACCCATCGACCGGAAAAAGAAGGGGTATGATGATCAATTTGAGAAAATCCATCCCGAAACCGTATATATCTCCGTGGGTACCTGCAATAAGCATGACCATCCTGTCCCTCGATTTATCGAACTCCACCGCAGACAGGAACGGAGAGCAGTGGTCTGTTCACAACTTCAGCATTGCGACCGAAAAAGAAAACTAAATCGAGAGCATGTTTTGCATAACCATCTGGTGCTGGGTCTTGGTGCTCCCACTGGAAGCCATGGTGTCACCTGCCGCGGCCCCATGCGGTACACTTGGTCTTCACCCGTACGGGATTTTCTACCTGACGTATTTTCCGACCCACACGCGAAGGCCGTGAAAGGCCTCCACAAGCCCCTTTGCCTCGGCGGCTTGGCCCACAATAGTTGAACACCCTACTTTCAGCAGAATTCCATTGTAGAATGGCGGATGAACTATACCGTGGGGGCAGGTATTCGCTGGGGAAATTGGGTTCAACGCGGAGATGAATTTAACGGGTATGGTGTTGAAGGCAGAAGGTCTGGGCGTTTCGATGCGGGATACCGACCGAATTTTATGGGGGAGGCCGATGAAGTCTGATAGAGAAAAGTGCTTTCGCGATTAGTAAATGCGATTTGAAACAGGAGACCACTATGGCTGTACCGACATGGGATGAAATGATTCGACCGATTTTGGAAGCTGCACTTGGCCGGGATATCACCCGCCGGGATGCCTACGCTTTGATGTGCGATCACTTTAATTTGTCCGATTCCCAACGGCAGGAGCGGTTACCCAGCGGTGGGTTGCGGGTGGCGAACCGTGCGGGTTGGGCGATCACGCATTTGAGCAAAGGTGGGCTGATTGAAAAGGTCAAGCGAGGGACCTATCGAATCACTGAGCGGGGGAAAGAATTTTTGGATTCTCATCCGGGGCCGGTGTCGTGTCAAACGTTAAAGGTGGATGTGCCGGAGTATCAACAAGCCTGGCAGGAGGCCATGGAACTAAAAGCCGAGAAACGAGCTGACGAAGTCAGCGAATCGGAGGAGACGGCGAGTGAGTCGACCACCACGCCTGAGGAGGCCATTGACCGGGCGGTCAACGCTATTACAACTTCACTACGATCTGAATTGATGACACAGCTTCGTGAGATCGATCCTTATCGTTTCGAGCAAGTGGTGTTGGATGTCTTGTCCGCCATGGGGTATGGTGGTTCCCGTCAGGAGGCGGCGGAGGTCACCAAAAAATCCAACGACGAGGGCATCGACGGGGTCATCAACGAGGATCGCTTGGGGTTGGATGTGATTTATGTGCAGGCCAAGCGCTGGCAAAACACGGTGGGACGTAAAGAAATTCAGAGCTTTGTGGGGGCTCTGGCCGGGAAACAGGCTGTAAAAGGCGTTTTTATCACCACCAGCGATTTCAATCGTAACGCGATGGAGTATGCGCATATGGTCACTCAAAAGATCATCCTGATTGACGGCAAACGGCTCGCCGATCTGATGATCGAATATCAGATCGGAGTTTCCGCCACCCGCACCATCACCCTTAAGCGACTTGATTCCGATTATTTTGAGGATGAGTAAGTTCAACAGTTGCCGTTACGCAAGCCCTGATCCACATTCTTTATATTCTACACAAGCAAAACATGACATCGCCACTAAAACCCGACCTCAAACCCATCCGCCAGGCGGGTGAATCTCTCAGAAACCAGATGGATGAAATATGGCAATCAGAGGTAAGCGAGCAGCTGGTTTGTGGGTTGATGGTTTTTTCCGGACTCATTATGGGCTGGTTAGTGTTCTTGAATCCCGGGTATTCGTTCCTGAATATGACCATTTTGACGGTTATCGGTTTGGGATATTTGGTTTACCTCTTTTTTAAAATCAAGCGGAAGATACCCTATTACCGTTGCTTGAAAAAAGGCCTGTTGGGCGAACGATTGGTGGAGGAACAGTTGGACGAGATTCGCAAGGCGGGCTTCTATGTCTTTCACGATTTCGTGCTCAAGGAGGAGGGGGGTACGGAGAACATTGATCACATCATCGTGGGAGAGTCCGGGGTGTTCACTCTGGAAACCAAGAATTGGAGTGAAAAAGGTATCCCGCAGGATGATCGCATCCTGTTCGATGGTGAAAAACTGAAAATTGGGAATTTCACTCAGGATGACAAGGTTCTGAAGCAACCCCGTCGCCAAGCCGCCAAGCTGCAATCTATCCTGCAGTCCCATTTGCGTGAGCGTCTTTGGGTGGTGCCAATTTTGTGTTTCTGGGATCGGTACGTGCAATTGACCCGCTTTAATCCCAACGGACTGCAGGTGGTGAATCAGCGGGGGATCGGGTTTTTCATTCTCTCCAGGGAACCGCGACTGTCCCCGGAAACCGTTCGTAAAATCGCTGAAAAACTTAAGGAGCTGAACCGAGCGGATTGAAGCTATTTAACTCAGGAGTAATTATGAATTTGAAAGAAGGTTTGGAATTTATCCTTGAAAATTGGATAGCCGCTAAAAATGAAGCTTTTAGAGGTCATAAGCTGGCTGATTTCTTTAGAGGTGAACTTCCACAAATTGTAACAAAGTCACTGAATAAAGAATCTTCTGATTATATTATCAAGGGTAGCCCAGGACAGGGAAATTGGGCTGATGTTCCATGGCTTGCAATACTTAACCCTGTGATAACTAATTCAACAACCCATGGGGTATACCCAGTTTTTTTATTTCGTTCAGATGCGAGTGGAGTGTATTTGACTTTAGGTCAAGGGACAACAGAACCTATTAGAGAATATGGAAGAAATAAGGCTTGGAAAAAATTAAGTTTTAGGGCTAAAAAAATTCGGGATGTTGTTCCTGAACTATCAGGTTGGGATCCTCAAGAAACCGATTTAAGAGCAGGGACACAACTTGGTAAATCTTACCAAAAGCCTAATATTGGTTTTAAATTTTACGCCTCCGATAATATACCAAAGAATGATGAATTAGTTTCCGACCTTTACGATTTGCTGTCGGCGTATAAAAAAGTATCAGATTTATGGGGAGATTTAAAGAGCTTTGAGGATTCAGATGACATGAATGAACTTACTTTTACAGATAATGCGGTTAACCTTGGGACTATAATAGAACAATCTTTTGAAAAGATTTCTGGACAGCTCTGTTTACAGAAGTCTCTGCTTATAAATATTATTTCGGGATTGGCCACAAAACAATTTTTGATTTTTACCGGCCTTTCCGGTTCAGGGAAAACTAAAATTGGACAGGCGTTCTCCCAATGGATTTCCGTATCCGACGATCAGACAAATCTCGTAGCAGTCGGAGCCGACTGGACCAGCAACGAGAATCTGCTGGGGTATCCTGATGCGCTGAAGGAGAAGAGTTACCGCAAGCCGGACAACGGGGTGCTGGATCTGATTCTGAATGCGGAGAAGGATCCGGAGCATCCGTATTTTCTGATTCTGGATGAGATGAACCTGTCGCATGTGGAGCGGTATTTTGCGGATTTTCTCTCGGCCATGGAGTCTGGGGAGCCGATTCATTTGCATGAGGACACGGGGGAGGACTGGGACGGGGTGCCGGCAAAACTGACGATTCCGGGCAACCTGTTTGTGATCGGTACGGTGAATGTGGATGAGACCACCTATATGTTCAGTCCCAAGGTTCTGGACCGGGCAAATGTGATTGAGTTCCGGGTGGATCGGGATGAGATGCAGGCGTTTCTGTCCAATCCCGTGAAGCCGGACCTGGAATCAATTGCCGGTCAGGGGGCGGCGTATGCGAAGGCGTTCACGGCGGCGGCGAAACGGAAGGATGTGTCCCTGGACGATGAGCTGAAGTCGCAAATCAGCGGGATGCTGATGACGTTTTTCACTCCGCTGCAGGAGGCGGGGGCGGAGTTCGGGTATCGGACCGCGCATGAGATTTGCCGCTTTATGTATTTCCACCGGGAGCTTTCCGGCGAAGACTGGTCCTTCGACGCGGCCATGGATGCGGCGGTGATGCAGAAGCTGTTGCCGAAGCTGCACGGGTCCAAAAAGAAGCTGGGGCCGGTGCTGGCGTCGCTGATTCGGCTGTGCTTGAGCGAATCGGTCAGCAAAGATCTTCCCGATCCGCTGAAAGATGAGGTGTTGATGAAAGAGAATGCGAAATACCCGGTTTCCCTGGCCAAGCTGAAGCGGATGCGGCAGCGGCTGGCGGAGCACGGTTTCACCAGTTTTGCGGAGGCTTAATTGTGGGACATCCGGCAAAACTCTCAAAATTCATCGCATTTCTTGATGAGTGCGGGGATCATTTTGCCACAGAATGGGTCATTTCTCCATGAAACGCAAACAGACACCTCCGTTGCCAGAGATGCCTGCCGACCGGGTTCTCCCAGTCCATTTGCGTTCTTTTAAAGCATTCCGGAGAAGATGGCAACCCGGAAATCCACGCTTTTACTGCAGCGTCGCGGAACTGCAAGGCAGCGGAAAAAAATGCCAAATCCCAGTTAATTAGGTAATAGGGTATGGAATTAGGTAATCTAATAGGTAAGATCAAAATGAACCTGAGCTTCCTGAAGCGATTTGAGAGATTAAGAAAATGAGCAATGTCCCGCCCTTTACCATTACCCCGGAGATCCTGAACGCGGTTGCGCGGATCAGCGGGCTGGTGGGGAAGATGGATGCCGTGGACTGGGAGCTTCCCACGAGACTTCGCAGACAAAACCGCGTGAAATCGATCACGGGAACCCTGGCGATTGAGGGAAATACGCTTTCAGAGGAACAAATCACCGCGATCCTGGACGGAAAGCCGGTGATGGGGAGCGCACAGGAGCTGGCTGAGGTGAAGGGGGCGATACGGGCTTATGAGTGCCTCCCGGATTGGAACCCGACTTCCCTGAAAGATTTAGTATCCGCACATTCGGTGATGATGGGGGATGTGCTTGCTGAAGCAGGGGTGTTGCGGAAATCGTCGGTTGGAATTCAAAAAGGCGATGAGATCCTGCACATTGCGCCGCCTGCGGACCGGGTTCGGGGTTTGATGAATGAACTGCTTCTTTGGGTAAAGACCTCGGAGTTTCATCCTCTGGTCACCAGTTCGGTTTTCCATTACGAATTTGAATTTATTCACCCGTTTTCTGACGGAAATGGTCGAATGGGACGATTGTGGCAGACCCGGCTGCTGGCGGAGTGGCACCCTTTGTTCTATTCATTACCGCTGGAGAGTGTGATTCGGGATCATCAAAAATCCTATTACCATGCGCTTGCCGCGTCGGATCAACAGGTGAATTCCACGGAGTTTGTTTCCTTTATGCTGCAGTCGATCGAAGAGGTGCTACAGAAAAACGCCCCTCTAAACGCCTCTCTAAACGCCCCTGTACAGATTGAAGGATTGAAAACACCGGATGCCGTGCTTGCTTGTGTACGGCATGACAGCCGCATGACCCGAAAGGAAATGGCGAAATGGATAGGGAAAGATCTCAGGACAATTGGTCGTGCCATCCGGAAACTGCAGGACGCAGGCTCTCTTGAACGGGTGGGGTCCGATAAGACAGGAACCTGGAGAATTTTGAAAGATGACTGAAGAGCTGGGTATACCCTTTCTTTCGGGAACCGGGATTGTTCTGGCGCAGGCGGCGATTTTCGGAGATCCCGTCCGTGACGGCCTGGAGGAAAATGGCCGGTATGAATACGAACTTTCCTCTCCGGATTATTCACTGAAAGAACAGCCCGGGGTGATCCGGCACAGCCGGATTCAGCAGGACTGTGAGCGGGGGTCGATTGAGCCGGGGAATTATGTGGGGCTGCTGAAGCTGGTGCTGGTGGACCGGGAGAGCGGAGAGGAGGTGGCGGTGTCCTGGGTGGAAGTGCGCTCGCGGAAACTGAGCTATGAGGACGAGTACCGGAAGATGCTGGAGGAGGTGGCGGACCGCTGTGCGGATTTCCTTCTTCAACTGGAATCTCCGGTGGAACAGCGCTTCAGGCCGGAGGATTCAGATCATGAGGCCACCCTGGCGCAGCGGCTGTATTTTCTGAAAAGTCTGCTGGGCGGAGAGGATTTTCAGACCGCTCTGCAGCGGATTGTGTCGATGCCGAACACCCGCTGGCGGGAAGAGCATCGACTGCGGGATGTGCGGAACAGCAAACGCCTGGGACGGCATGAAGTGCGGCAGTTCGCCTCCGCCTCCCGCCGGGTGGCGGTGCCGTCGGGTCATCCCTTGCGGAGTGTTCTCGCCAGCGTGCCGGAGCAGATTGAGGTGCGGGACAAACGGGATACCGTGGACACTCCGGAAAACCGTTTTGTGAAACATGCGCTGCGGCAGTTTCTGCACTGTCTGGAGGAGCTGCTCACAAAGTTCGGGGAGGTTCAAACCCGGAAATATCCTGGTCTGGCCGGGGAAATCGGGGGGCTGATCGATGGACTGGAGGAGGTGCTGTCGCACGAAGTGTTCAAGCAGGTGTCCCTGCCGGCCCTGCTCCCCCTGAACAGTCCGGTGCTGCAGCGGAAGGAGGGGTACCGTCAGGTCCTGCGCAACTGGATGCTGTTTGAGCTGGCGGCCCGGCTGAGCTGGGAGGGTGGCGAGGATGTGTATGCGGGCGGGAAACGGGATGCGGCGGCGCTGTATGAATACTGGGTCTTCTTTAAAATGCTGGATCTGGTGGCGGCGCTGTTTGAACTGGATTCCCCTCCGGTGGAGAGTCTGATCAACGACAGGGATCTGGTGCTGAAACTCAAGGCGGGGAAACACCTGGCCATTGAAGGTTCGTACGATGGCGCGGGGCGGCGGCTGAAGATCCAATTCAGTTATAACCGCACCTTTCCGGCCGGCCGGGCGTATCCGGCGGGGGGATCGTGGACGCGTCAGATGCGGCCCGACTATACGCTGTCCCTCTGGCCGACGGAGTTTTCCCAGGACGGGGCGGAACGGCAGGAGCTGATTTCGCATGTTCATTTTGACGCAAAATACAAAGTGGACCGGCTGGTGGAGCTGTTCGGGGAGGACGGGGATCCCGGCGATGAGGAGGAGGCCTCGGATAAAAACAGCTATAAACGCACCGATTTGCTGAAAATGCATGCGTACCGCGATGCGATCCGGCGTTCTGCGGGCGCCTATGTGCTGTATCCGGGCGCGGATGCCAAAGAGCAAGCTCCCTTCCAGGGCTTTCATGAACTGCTTCCCGGCCTCGGGGCCTTTCCGCTGCGGCCGGACTCTGTCGATGACGGGACCGCGGCCATCACCCGGTTTCTGAAAGAGGTGGTGGCGCATGTGTGCAACCGTGCCAGCCAGTATGAGCAGCAGACCTGGCAGACCTATCGGATTCACAAAGGCCCGCCGCCGGACCAGGTGCGGGAGGCGCTGCCGGAAACGGCAGGCGATATCGGAGAGCGCGGGACGCCCGCAGCTGAAACGCCGGTTTTGGTGGGGTATTGCAAAAGTGAGGATCATATCGAATGGATTCAGAAGCATGCACTTTACAATTTCCGAACCGGTTCCGGTCCGGGATCCCTGAGTCTGGGCCCTGGGGTGTCGGATGCGCGCTATCTCCTGCTGCATGGACCGGGAGAGCTGGAAACCTCGCGGCTCTATCGGGTAAAGGGTGAGGGCCCGAAGGTGTATGCCCGGGAGACGTTGGAAGAACTTGATTATCCCACCCGTCCGGGTCAGCCTTATTACATCGTGTACCGTTTGGAGGAACTGGAGACGGACAATCCGCTCAAGAAATATCTTTGGGATATTCGGAAACTCAAAGGCTGGTCGGCGAACCGGGGATCGGGATATCCTTTCGCAACCACGCTGGCGGAACTGATGGGGGTGGAGGTAAAAAGGACTGAGGACTCAGGTGGCTGAGCGTGGCTGTCGGCGTTTACGCCACGGACCGGAGCCCCAGTCAGCGGCCTGTGGCCTGAAGGCCTACAGCTAGTGTGCCCGGCATGGGCGGAAACATGTAAACTGAAAGGAGTAAACCGGATGT
>JBBDRC010000262.1:0-17946 GCA_040905625.1 Kiritimatiellia bacterium | reverse complement strand
AAACGGATCGCAAATTCAAATGTGTTGTTCGGGCCGAAGGTCCGAGCCAATACCAGCCCGGTCCGGTCACGGGGGCCGCGCGAGCGGAACCCGTGGCCGGGCCGGGATACCGATGAGAAAGTAGAGTTGCGGGCCGTAGGTCCGCACAGATTACCGGGGCCATGGCAACGGGTGATTTGCGCGGACCTTTGGCCCGCGGACCTGGGCGGGTCTACGGAGTCCCGGCCCGCCTTCGGGCCTTCAGCCCGCAGGCGGACCGGGCTGGTATTGGCGCGGACCTTCGGCCCGCAGGATGCTATCCGATGAAGCATTTGAATCTGCGATCCCAATCGGGTATTGGGTCCTTCAAACTGAGGTCTGGAGATCCAGATGCCGATTTAAACCAATTGTGGGATGCGCCCGTCGGAAAATTCATCCAAAAAAACATCTTGACCTAATCTTGCGAAAGGTCTATACCTATAATTCAACCCTGAACAAAAGAGAATCATATGAACGTTCAACTTATAAACCGCATGTATCTGTTTGCACTGATCGCAATGGTGTTATCGGTGTACCACGTGTCCTCGGCCGCTGACCTAGATTGGACGGGCGGCGGAGATAATACAACCTTTACCGATGCGGCTAACTGGGGAGGGACAACCCCTGCGACGGGCGACGATTTCTCGTTTTGGTTGAACGCACCGACCACGGTCAATGTGGACACGCCCTTCGAGGTGGGATCGCTGCGTGTGAACTACGCTTACGTCATTTCGGGAAACGATCTCTCTCTCAATCCCACCGGACGCTGGGGGAGTTATGATATCTATTTAAATAACGGAGCAGAGGTTCAAAATAATATCAATCTTCTGGGGAATGCGATTTTTTATACGGCCTCCCAGTCTGACACGGCCCGTCCAACGCTCAGTGGAACTATTTCCGAAAGCGGCGGTGTCCGCGCTTTAACCCTCTCCACGGGCGGGAACGTGAATTTTGACATGGTCCTGAGCGGAAACAACTCGTACACAGGCGGGACGACTGTGAATAATATTACGCTTGAACTGGGGCACAACAATTCGTTCGGAACCGGAGGGGTAACCATCAATGGAGGCAATCTGCAGGTTTCTGCCGACCGAGTGATTGCCAATGCTGTCGAGTTCAACGATCTGGTGTATTTTGGCAGGTATGGCGACCATGACGGGACGATGCGTTTTACGGGTGACCTCAGTATCGGTTCCGCCGGAACAAATCTGTATGAAGCGGACAGTGACCCAACCAAGCGAGTCGAATTGGCCGGAACGCTGAACGACAACGGGAATGGGTTTATCCTGACCACAACGCAGAAGTCGGAATTCAAGATTGAATCAGCGAATGCGATCAGCGGGGACGTGACCTGGGTCCTTAATGGCTCAACCCGATATGGTGACGCCTCGCCTGGAACGATTGCGGTGGCGAATGATCAGGCTTTTGGAGATGCGACCATCACCCTGACACCGGGAACCTCTGGTTGGAATAAGGTTGGAGTTTTGGTTGCCGAGGATAATGCAGTTACGCTTGCCAACGACATTGTTCTCGATGCTGAAGACACGACGGTTTTAGAAATGGGTGCCGCTGGCACGCGGATTACCCTTACCGGGCAAATCTCAACTCCCGGATTGTTTGGTTCAATTGAGTTGAAGCAAAATGCGACTCTGGCAACCCGGGGGACCATCGGTGCCGATCTGATCGTGGGCACTGCAGGTGGTGGAGCCAGGCTGGCCCATACCGGGGACATTATCGGAAACGTGACGGTCTCTGGAAATGACACACTGGGCCCGGGATTGAATACAAGTGGCGAACTGGACATTAATGGGAATCTGCAGATGCAGACCGATTCCATTTACGAGTATGATGGCGGCGACCTGGTCAATATCAGTGGCGATGCCGATTTTTCCAATTGGACTCTCAATCTTGACGGAACCGATCTGGTCCTTGACGGGAGTTCGTCGATCCTGCTTTTCACCTACGGCACCGGAGCTATTGGAGATCCCTCGCAGGTCAATTACAGCAACTTCAGCACCACGCCCACCGGGCTTACCTATACCGATGACGGATCAGCGTTTTATGTGAATGGACTGGCGGTGATTCCGGAATCCTCTTCATACGTCCTGATGATCATCGGGATGACGGCGCTGTTTTTTCTGCGCAAAACAACATTCGGACGAAAATGATTTACCTGCCTGGCTGATTGACTCAACCAGTCATTTTTATTAACCACAAAAGGCACAAAAAACACAAAATAATACTCTAAATGGTTAATGTAGATCGGAAATTGGCGGCAACTGGTTCCCAAACACTTCTTCTATGTGCATTTTGTGATTTTTGTGGTGAAAAAACTACACTAAATTGACTTAGTGGTTGGCTGGCTAAATTTATAATTCGTTAACTTGAGTCAATCAACCAGGCAAGCACAACATCTTGTGGCGAGTTCAGCGAAGTAAATACCCCTACTGTTTCTTTGACATTGACGAGGGAGTCTCAGGGAGTAAGAGATAAAAATGAGTAAAGCCGGACAGAATCCATTAATGCCCAAATATGCCCGCACAGCGGTACATCTCCGGGATCGTATCGCGAAAGAAGAGTGGTCCGTGGGCGAACTGTTGCCTGCGGTGCCGGAGTTGCAGGTGGAGTACGATGTAAGCCGTATGACCCTGCTCAGAGCCTTGAAACATCTTGAGAATGAAGGATTACTCTCGTTGGAACAGGGGCGGGGGACCTTCGTCCGGCGCAATCGTGCGGTATCGTATGTCGGCATGCTGTTCGGGGATGATATTTTCAACCTCGGGGCAACGCCCTTCACCACCCTGCTGGCCAAGGCCGCCCAGCACTATTTTGAGGATCGCGAAGAAGAGTTGAAATTTTACTTTGAGCCCAAGTCTGTGGGTCAGAGCGCACAACTTGATGATCATCTGTCGAGCGATGTGGATCGAAATCTGGTGGTGGGCCTGATCACAGCGGGCACCAACTTTAATGGGCCAAAAGGCGCACTTCCGGGTTGGCTGGGTTCCAAAATTCCCTGGGTCGATATCAGTCCTTTTGAGGGTGCGCCCTATCGGGTGGTACTGGACAGCCTGTCCGGGATCCCCATGGGCCTGGAAGAACTTGCCCGTCGGGGATGCCGCCGGGTGGCGGTGCTGGGATTCGGCCCTGACAGACATAAGGTTGTGGAGGCGAGCGTGCACCTCAGTGGAATGGAAAGCCATCCGGACTGGATCATCCCCTTCAATCATCCTTCAGAAGCGGCCGGTTTCGAGGTGACCGGAGCCCTTTTGGATAGAGGAACCCGTCCGGATGGTTTGCTGATTCTTGACGATACTTTGGCAAAAGGGGTGGTGCAGGGGCTGCTGGCACGTGGTTTGAGCGCGCCCCGCGACCTGCAACTGGTGGCCCAGGCCAATCGGGGCTCCAACATTTTTTACCCTATGAAATTTCCGCGACTGGAATTCGATCCTGAGTATTGTCTGCGCATGGCCGCCGAAATGCTGATGCAGCGTATCGAACACCCTGACCTGCCACCCAAAACCGTCACCGTCTGGCCTCAATTGCTGGACAGTGAAATCGGCCTGGAGTAGTCGTCCCTCCAAATAGGTATTCTATAACAGGCAAAAAGCACCTCTGCCTCCAGGGTACGGAGCTCAGTTTCAGACCTCAATTTGAAACCCGTAATTTGCAGGATGGATCACAAATTCAAATGCACCCCGAAGGCGGTGCTTTCACCTTAGCCCATGGCTGACGCTTCAGCGTCCGCCATGGGAAATGACCCCGGAACGATTCCGGTATCCTGTAAGGATACGTTACTTCCGGAGGTAAGGCAACCCTTCAGGTGGCTGGAATCCGTCGGGGCATCCATTCCCGGGGTGCCCTCCTGCGTCGGGAACCCCGGGCTTCGGTGAAACATGTGAATCTGCGATGTGTGTTGTCAAAATCCTCCTGCGTTTTTTTCTTTTTTTTTGAAAAAACATCTTTACATAAGCACAGGGTTTCGGGTATTCTATAATACATGAAATCGAACCGTCGCCGTTCTTTTGGTTTTTACGTGCCGCGCCAATCAGGCTTTACCCTGGTGGAGATGCTGGTGGTGATTGCGATCATCGCGTTGTTGGTCGGGTTGCTTGTTCCGGCTGTGACCAGTGGAATGGAAAGGGCCCGAACCGTAAAGTGTAAGAGTCAACTCAGAGAAATCTCTTCAGCCGCGCTCATGTATGCCACGGATCATCGTGGAATCCTTCCCCCCTATCGGAGGGAAAACAGCGGTGCGATGGGGCAGCAAATTCTGATGCAGGAAGGGTATCTGGGGCACTACACCTTTAAAGGATGGGGGAAAGGAGCCAACTTACGCTATTCGGGTTATGCCTGCCCCAACTGGGGAAAAACCGAGGGGGAGCCGTCAACCTATGTGAATACGGGGGGCTATTCCATCAACGGAAATTTGAGTTACGCCGAAAAAGCCGATGGGACCACCGACCACCATTTTTACACTCCCAAGTCGATTGTTCATGTCAAGAACGCTGCCACCACGGTGTATTGGTTGGACTCTGCGGCACACGGAGGGCAAACCTTTCTCAAGGTTCCGCCTACGCCGGGAGATAATCAGGCCATTCACTACCGCCATAGAGGCGGCGCGAACATTGCGTTCGTGGACGGGCATGTGAATTGGTTCTCCGGCACGGATCTTGAAAGATTTCGTGCGCAACAAATCGAAGGCACCTATCCGGGTTCTCCAATCGTGTTTAACCCGACCGGGAAGTGGTAAGCAACCAATGACCCGCGTTCTATATACCCGATGCCGGGACGCTATCCTGGCTGGTTTTCTGTTTAGTGCTACAGTCGGTTGCCTGGAAGCGGCGACCCCCAATGTGCTGGTTCTTCTGGTGGATGATCTGGGCTGGAAAGATCTGTCCTGCACGGGAAGCGACTTTTATGAAACCCCGAACATCGATGCTCTGGCCAAATCCGGGGTTCTTTTTTCACAGGCCTATGCCGCATCGCCGGTATGTTCACCGACCCGGGCCAGCCTGCTGACCGGACAGTATCCTGCCCGTATCGGCCACACACATATCGTTCAGGCTTACGGGCGCTGGCCGGCATCTTCTCCGCTTACTGAGCCGGACTGGGTTCCGGTTCTCCCACTGGAAGCAGTGACGCTGGCGGAAATGCTTAAGCCGGCCGGGTATACCACTGCACACATCGGAAAATGGCATCTGGGGGGCCGTGCGGATCAACCCCGTACCCCGGAGGCCGACCCGCTTAACCAGGGATTTGATCTGAACATTGGCGGCACCATGGAGGGTCAGCCCCCGGATTACTTCTTTCCCTATGAACGAACTCTGAAATCCGCCGGAAAAACCCTGCGTCTGGGAAAGCTGCCACCGGGTAAATTGGGAGATTATCTCACCGAGGTGCTGACCGATTCCGCTCTGGATTTCCTGGACGTGCAGGCCGGGCAAAAGTTGCCCTTTTTTCTGGAAGTGAATTTCTTCACCGTACACACCTCGACCGGAGACCGCCTGCAGGCGAGGGCCGACAAGATTGCCAAGTACCAAGAGAAGGCGGCCGGAATGCCGCCTGGGGATCAGCGTAATCCGGTGTATGCGGCGATGGTGGAACATCTGGACGAGGCTGTGGGTCGCATTGTGCAACGCTTGGATAAGCTGGGTATGCGGGAGAACACGATCCTTTTTCTGCTGTCCGACAACGGGGGACACGGGGGGAAAACCTCCATGCGGCCCTTGCGCGGGGCAAAGTCTTCCGCGTATGAAGGGGGGATACGCGTACCCGCCCTGGTGTCCTGGCCGGGACGGGTGCCGGCCGGAACCGTCAGCGACACCCCGGTTCACAGCATCGACCTGTTTCCCACGGTTCTGGACCTGCTTGGCATTGCGGCTTCAGATGAACCCATCGACGGGGTGAGTCTGAAGGCCCTGTTGCTAAACAGTCCCGACCTGGACCTCAATCGTCCGCTGTTCTGGCACAACCCGCATTACTATCCGCACGCCGCGCCCCATTCCGCAGTCCGTTACGGGGACTATCGGCTGATTGAGTTTTTGGAGGAGGGGCGGCTGGAGCTGTACAACCTTCAAGAGGATCCCGGTGAGCAGGTGAATCTGGCGGATCGGGAACCCGGAAAACGAATTGAATTGCAACAAATGCTGGACCGTTGGCGCACCGATGTCGGGGCGCCCATGCCCGGTCGAAAACAAAAAGAGGAAGAATAAATGTCATATAAAATCGTCATGATTGGAGCAGGATCTTTTTTCACGGACGCCATTACCGGCGAACTGTGCCGATCGCAGAAGGCCTTTGCCGGATCCACGTTCACTTTGGTGGATATTGACCCCCAGGCCCTGGACCTTTCCAAGGAACGTAACCGGGCCATCGTGGAAAAGGCGGGGGCGGATATCCGTATCGAAGCAACTACGGAACGGCGCAAGGCCCTGGAAGGATGTGATTATGTCGTTTGTGCCTTTGATCGCGCCCGGGTGCCGACCTGGATAAGCGACAACGAAATTCCCAAGAGTTTTGGTGTCGAACAGTTTATGGGGGAGAATGGCGGACCCGGCGGGCAGGCACATTCCCTCCGCAATATCACCGTTTTCATGGGGATTTGCGCGGATATGCGCGAGCTGTGTCCGGATGCCCGGATTATGAATTTCACTAATCCCATGTCCTTTATCATGACCTATCTGAACCGCTACAGCGGCATTAAGTCGCTGGGCTTTTGTCACCAGGTGCACGGATCTCTGGGTGTGGTGTCGGAAATGCTGGGCTTTGAACCCGGCGAACTCCAGGCGATCACCGCCGGCATCAATCACATGAACTGGCTCATGGATATACGCCGCCGGGGCAGCGGAGAAAGCTGCATGGAGGAATTCTTTGAGCGCGTCCGGAAAAGCAAGTGGTGGAAGAAGGTCTATCCCAAGGTGCCGGAGCAGGTGTTCACGCTTGATTTCCTGAACACCTTCGGCCTGTATCCGGTGGGCTATGACAACCACATCTGCGAGTACATGCCCTTCTTTTATGACAGGGAGACCTGGGAAGAGAAGGGATACACCGCGCGATTAATCTCACTGCAGAAGGAAATGAAGGAGAGAAAGCGCTGGTCGGGCACCGGGACCGAGGAGGAACTGGCGATGGAGCAGACCAAAGCCCGTTCCGAGATGTATAACGTTCCGTTCCCCAAAGACGCGGACCATCCCTGGTACCGGGAAACCCCGACCGCGGTGATGGAGGCCTTTGCCACCAATGAAACCCATTTCCTCGATGCGATCATTATCCCCAACCACGGCGCTGTGGACAACCTGCCGTATGACGCCATGCTCGATATTCCCGCAGTGGTGGCCAACGGCGAGGTGCGCAGCGTGCATGTCGGTCCGCTGCCCACCTTCGCCATGGAACTGTGCCGGAGGCAGATCACCATCCATGAACTGCTGGTCGAGGCCTGTGTCGAGGGCGACCGCACCAAGCTGGTGCAGTCCATGGCACTCGATCCGTATGTCCGCTCCCTGGAGCAGGCGAGGAACATCACCGATGCGTTCCTGAAACACTACAAAGAAGACCTGCCGCAGTTCGCCTGAGAGGGCGGATTGCATCTGCGCCGTACGTTTTCGCATCAACGATTTCAAAAGGAGACGACATGACTTCAAGAATACGAAAAACGATTGTGATGGTGACCCTGGGCTTTTGTACGGGGGGCGGCGTGGCGTATGCGATGGACAACCTTAGCGCGGATGCGATTTGGACCTATTTCAACTTCGACGGCATAGAGCAGCCGTTGATTCCGGCGGAGCCGTTTCGCCGGGTTGAAACAATTGGACGGGAGGATGCGGAGCTTCGCTATGTCGAAGGCCGCATAGGTCAGGCCCTGTCGGTGACAGCGGATGACGGCTTCCTGTCCATCACCCACGGACGCACGGATTTCCCGACCTCCGCCGGAAGTCTGATTTTCTGGTTCAAACCAAATCGGCCCATGCGCGAGACCGGTCGTCTGCTGGATGCGGCATGGGCCGGTTTTTCCCTGCATATCGCCGGCGAACGCCTGATGGCCTACGCGACCGGAAATCACCAGCAATTTTTGGCGGGTGGACTCGGCGAATGGAGCGAAGATTGGGTCGGTAACTGGCACATGGCCGTTATGACCTGGAGCGGAAGCAGACGCCAACTCTTTTTCAACGGCGAGCTGATCGCCGAGCGTGAAGAGGTGGAACCGTTTGACGGGCCGAATAGTTTTCGCTTCGGTTTGCATCATCGATCCCGTGACCGGGAAAATCCCTATATCGCAATTCTTAACGGGGCCCTGGATGAGTTCGCGGTCTTGAATACGGAACTCAGTCCCGAACAGGTCAAACAGTTTCACGAACAGGGAAGCGGTGAGGTCGGCAACGCAGTCGGCCTTTTGGAAATTATGGGCGGTGCGGTGGCGGTACGCCTGGAGCGCCACGGTTTTGTTCGGGGAGAGACGGTGCGGGGAACGATTTCGGTACACGGCAAGGGGGATCGAGTCGATCTGCTGGCCATGCCGGAAGCTGGCGGTGAGCGAATTTCTCTGGCCACACTGCCTGCGGGAGGTGGAGACTTCACCCTGGATACCCGCGACCTGCGGCCGGGACGCTATCGCATCCGGGCTGTGCTTACGAAAAATAACGAGATGGCCTTGACCAGTGAAGAAGTGATCATTGGCATTCGCGCCGAACGGCGTCCCGAATTCCCAATCGGACTCGACGGTCTGCCTGCCGACGACGATGAACTGCTGGCGAAAGCCGCATCCTGGAAAATCGATCACGCGGCTTCTGGCGGCGATGTCACATCCGCCCTGTACTGGCGGGTGGATCGATTGTTCAGTCATGGAATTTCGTTTCTCCCAAACCTGAATATCCACTGGCATCGGAGTTTGCCGCTGCCGGAATTTGACAGCTATTTCGACCCGGAAACCGGGCGGGGAACGGATCGGCTTCGCGAGGTCTTGCAATTAATGGTATTGCACGGAGACACCAGCTTTGAAACCTATTCCTCCAGTGCCGGGTCACCCTTTTCGCCGGTCACGCAACAGGCCATGCGCCGGCGGCTGACGGATTTTCTTGAGTCATCGAAAGGCCATCCCGGCCTGGTCGCCTTCTCCTTCGATGATGAATACGTTCTGCGCATGGGACGGGACGCGGCTTCGGGAAAAGTCTATTACAGTGACTACAGCCAGGGGGCGCGGGACACGTTTCGTCGTGAAACCGGACTGGATCCTGTGTTCCCGCCGGTGGAACCTCCGGGAACGGTTTTCGACGACGATCATCCCTATTATAAGTGGCGCGACATTATCGGCATGCCGCATGATGCCAGCAGCGCGGGGCTGGCCAAAACACATGGTGAACTGACCGAACTGGCCCACTCGATCCGCCCGGATGTATTGACCACCGCCTGGTCCGGAGGGGAATACGGTATCGTTGACGTGGTCATGGACTATTCCTACCCTGCCATCTGGCAACCCCATTTCGGCTTCAACTTCGGACACGGCAGAGTGGACTTCCACAAGGATAGAAAACGGGCCCGCCAGCGCACGGAGACGCCAAAGCCCTTGTGGGGGCTGGTAGGCTGGTGGTCGGCCGATCTGAGTGAACAACCCGATCACATTGTCGACGACTTTCGCCTTAATAACATTATGTCGCTGACCAAAGGGGATGAGTCTATCACCTGGTTTACCCTCTATATGGGCGGCATTCTCACCCATGAAGGCTTGAAACGCGAGATGATCAAATGGGCCGACTGGATTCATCGCTACGGGCCGATGTTCACGCGTTTTCAGGTGCTTCCGTCGAGGCGGGCCGCCGTCCTCCTGAGCGAGGATAACGTGGCCGGACACATCGCGCACACCGCAAACGGCATGCACACCTTCGGAGCGGAGGCGTTCTATCCGGCACTGCGCATCGCCGGGGTGCCCGTCGACCTCGTCACGGATCGGCAGGTCAAAGCCGGAGTGCTGGACGACTACGAAGCGTTGTTCCTGTATAAGTTCAATTATGCCGGAAGATCCCTGTGGGAGAGCATTGAGACCTTTGCTGAAACCCCCGGAAAAAAGGTTTTTGTCGACAACCAAACGGCACTGAGTCCTGACGGCGCCTTCGAGTTGCCGTTCAGCGCTCAAGGCCGCGCACCGGCCAGGGCTTCGGCGGAATACGAGCACATTCCCTATTACGGCACCCGGAGCATGGCGTGGATGGCCGGTGAGCTAAGGGAAACCGTAACTCCGCAACTGGCACCGGAAGACCTGCGCGTGAGCGGATCAAATTTGGTTGCCCCCTACTGGCTGCACAGCCGCGGAAAAGGTCGCGGAAGATTGCTGATTCTGGTCAACTACGACACCAGCAAGGCGCAGAATGTGGAGGTCTTTTTCCAGGCCCCGCCGGACACGGTGGTTCAGGATTTGGCGGACGGCAGTGAAACGTCCTTTGCCACCTCCAGTCAACCGGTCATGATCTGGCAAACGGAAATCGCCCCGGCGGATTGGAAGGTGTATTGGGTGTACGGAGGAAGACTGGAAAGCCTGGAAGTAAAGGCCTCCCGCGAAGGCGATGCGTTCAAGGCTGAAATTGCGGCCTTTGACAATCATATGCAGCCTTTACGCTCCGGATTGCCCCTGAAAATCGAGTGGTTCGATCCGGATGGACGGGAAGTGGAGGCCTACAGGCGCTATACGGCCCTCAATCCCGATACGGGAACTCTTGACCTGTTCATCCCGCGGGCCCGCCTGATGGACCCCGATGGAGAATGGACGGTCGCGGTCACCGAAACGCTTTCGGGCCGTCGCAGTACCACAACATTCAACAGCAAGCCGGAGCAGTGATGATGAGTTGGAAACCCAGTGAAATTACCTAATACGGGGTGAATGAAATGAAATCCATCATGAATCCTGTTGTTAAAACCGCGGTATTTTTCGCGTTGCTGTCTTTCACCGACCCCCTAGCCGTTCGGGCGGAGGCAGAGGTGATTGGAAATGATTTAAATCCGGTGACCTTTCATGCCGCACCCGAACATGATCCGGTTGTCCTGGTGAAGGATGGTGTGCCACTGGGCTACATTTGTGTGATGACCGAACTGAACGGACCTCTGAAAACGGTGGTCGACGAGTTGCAGGAGACCGTGCGGAAAACGACCGGGGCCGAGCTGCCTGTGATCATCGGAACCATAAAGAAACCCGGTATTGTCATCGGGGATTGTCCCGAGGCTGAAAAATCGGGACTGACCGGAGGGGCAATGCCGATTGAGGGGTTTGGGATCAAAACCGCAGAAGGTCTTGTTTTCATCGTGGGCAACGACGAACCGGTTGATGACCGAATCACATCCACCGGCTCGGCCTGGGGGGTTGTCGAATTCATGGAACGATTTGTGGGAGTGCGCTGGTACTGGCGCAAAGAGTTCGGGGGGCGGTCACTGCTGGAAACCCCCGACCTTGTGGTCGAACCGGTGCATTTGACAGACGCCCCCGCTTTTCGGAAGCGCGAGTTCTGGCCGCCGAGCAGTGAAAGCCTTATCGACGGGCAAAACAGAAGTATGCGGCACTATTTCGCCATGATGCGCAATGCCGACACTTGGCCAATATCCGTAAGGGTGCATGAACCGCAGAACGTGTGGGAGCCCTACCGAAAGGATCGCCCGGAGATATTCGCCTTACGGGAGGACGGTACGCGCCATTCAAGCATGTATTGTTATTCCGAGCCGAAGACCCTGCAGACGTTTCTTGAAGAAATTGAGGCCCATTACGGGGGGGAAGAACTGCCGACTTTCCGGAGAGGCGGCGCGACCTTTATACAGGGAGAGGCCATCACAGTCTCACCTCCCGACGTGCCACCAAGCTGTTTTTGCGACCGATGCCGTGAGCTGTGGAACCCGGAGGGAGGACGGTATGGTGCTGCCTCTTACATCTTGGGTGATTTTGTCCGCCGCCTTTCAGCAGAAGTGAAAGAAAGATGGCCGGATAAAACCATCATTTATCTGCCGTACCAGAATTATACGGAAGCTCCAGAAGGCATTGAATTCAGCGGCAATGTGGAGGTGCAGATCTGCGGCATGCCCGGTATCGCCCAGTACAAGGAGCCGGAAATTGCGGCATGGGAACAGGAGCAGCTCGAAAAATGGTTTGCGATTACGGGACGCAAGATTCAGAACTGGCATTATTCCGTCTGGCCGGCCGACAGAATCAGGGCTCCTTATCAATATCCCAATGTGTTGGCGGATTACTATCGGAAAAACCGGGAGATCCTTGTGGGAACTTTCATCAACGGCGGCAAAGACCTGATGCCCCGCCATCACCTGAGCCTTTACGTCTGGAGCAAGGTGCTGTGGGACCCCGATTTCAATGTCGATGCGGGAATCCGTGAATATGTCGAGCGTATGTATGGGCCCGCCGCTGAAGAGATGGGGGAGATTGTGCGAATCCTGGTCGATGGCTGGGAACAGAGCCGGTGGCCGAACGCAACCTTGACCCCTTCCAATGTCTACACCTATTCCTATCCGCCTGAAAAAGTGGAACGCATACAGGACCTGCTGGCGGCCGCCGGGGAAAACGTGCGGGACGACCCGGAGGCCGCCGGGCGTCTTGACTATTTCACAACCCCCTTCAAAGCGTTCTTTCGCGAGTTCACGATCATCGCAACGGGGGAAGGCACACGACCGTTTTCGATCCACCTGGCTGCGGAGAAGCCGGTCATTGACGGGAAACTGGACGATGCGGTTTGGCGGCAGGCGGAACCCTTTACGTTTATGCTCCATGAAGCGCCGCAGGGCGAAAAAGAACCGGAGTTTGAAACCGAAGTCCGGGCGCTCTGGACGATGGACTCCCTGATAGTCGGTTTCAGAATGGAAGAGCCCGAGACGCATGCGCTGGTGAATAATATTGGTGCGCGAAACGATAGCATGATGTGGCATCAGGATTGTATTGAACTCTTTCTTGATGCATCCGGGAAAAACAGCGGACAATTCCATCAGATCATTATAACCGCGGCCGGCACCATATGGGATGCGGCTCCCGGAGGGCGCGAAGGGAGAGGCGCTGGAGACGCAAACGCATGGAATATGCAGGAGATGGAGGTGGGAGTACATATCGCCGACGGCTTCTGGAGCGTTGAAGTTTCGATGCCGTTTGAAGCGTTTAATGAGGCCGTGATTCCGCGGCCGGGAACCCCGGGATCCTGGCACGGGCAGATTACCCGGCACCGCCACAGGGGTGGCAAAAACATCGGTGGCGCGGAAAATCAAAAGCTCAATGCGTTCTTCGGCGGTTTCAACAGTAACACCGGGGATTTTGCTCCTTTTCGGTTTTTTGAATAAAACAAAGCAACGCACTTAGTTCCAACCTTTTGTCATGATGAATCCACTGAACCCCCTCTACAATACCCTGTTTGGCCTCTCACTGCTTATGGTTTCGTCCCTGCGCGCGGAACCAATATTCACGCTCGGTTTTGAGCCCGGAGAATCTCTGCCCGACGGAGCGCTGGTGCGTGCCTCGGCGGCGTGGACGCCGGAGGGTCAGGAAGTGGGCCCGAATGTCCCCGTTTATGCGCGCGGCCTGCGGGGCCGGGGGCTGTACCTGGCCGGCAGCGCGGAAAACCTGCTGGGCGAAGCCGTCAGTCGGGGCAAACTGGACAGCGGGGGATTCACCGCCACGGGCGGGGCCCGGCTGAAGGCGGCCGCAAAGGCCCGGGAAGGTCAGGATGCGGTTGAGGTGAGGTGTACGGACGCGGCCCGCAGCGGTGTTTCCATTTTGAGCCCTGTACTCCATGCCGGGCAAGACGGGAAGCCGGCCTGGTATCTGGCCTCGGCCTGGGTGCGCGGCCAGGGGCGAATCCGCCTGCTGGCCGAGGACCGGGCCGCAGGGTATGTCATGCCGCCGGTGGATATGGACCTGACGGAAGAATGGAAGCGTATCTCCTTGAGTTTTCCGGTGGTGAAGGGTTCCGAAAGCTTGAACCTGCGCTGGTTTTCCATTGGCGGGACCCCCGCTGAGTTTTCGCTCGATGCTCTCCAGCTTGAGCCATCTCAGGCCGACGCGTACGGCTGGAGCGCACAGTGGATACCAGGGGGCACCACCCGCTCGGCCGATCTGCTGACGCTGCCCCTTCCCGCAAATTTCCCCCTCGCCGAGGGGAGCATTACCCTGTGGGTTCAACCCGATTGGGCTTTGTTTCCGCAGTACCATGCCGGTTATGGGTGGCGGTTGCCCGCTCGCACCGTCTGCGCACTGTCTAAATCCAGCCGCCTGGGATTCAACGGACAACTGATGTTTGACTATGGCGTGGTCGATGGCCGGGCCGCTTCGAGTGGCAGCGATTACAGCAAGGCCGGAGATTTTGGCTGGGCTCCGCGTAGTTGGCACCAATGGACGGTCACCTGGAAGGACGGGGTTGTTTCGACCTATCTGGATGGAAGCCTCTACGCCGTCAGCTCCAACGTAACGCCGCCAACCGTCCTGGGTGATGTGATGACTGTTGGCAGTGACAAGGATGGAAACCGACGTCCTCTGGACGGGGTTCTGGATGAATTCATCCTTTACGACGTGGCCCTCTCCGCCGATGTGATCGCCGGCTACTATGAAAATGGGCGTACACGGCTTGAGGAGGAGGGGCGCCTGAAGTCGGATACGAAGACGTCTCTTATGGCTCTTCGTTCATGGGACGGCAGCGAACGCATCTTTGACGCGAAGCGCCGCATGTCGTTTGACCTGACGCCGACGCCCGATATGGAGCGTCGCCTGGCCGCCTGGCAAGAACGCGGTTTATCGACGGATACCCCGTTTCTCGCCCTGTTTCCGGATGCGGGTGCGTCTATGGTCAGTCCGGTCTACGGCAGCGCGGTTGAGGCCGCGCTCGCCTCGGGACAGGAATACCTGCTTAAAATCGGGCGCATCGGATTTCCCGCGAAAGCAAATACCGGGCGTTTTGAAGGCCTGCCCGCGTGGCAGTTCAGCCCGGAGAGTAAAAATGCGATCGTGGGCGGCAAAGTGTTCCTCCAGCCGCATTCCGCGCATACCTTGAGCACCTGGATCCGGATCGATGACCGTTTCGGGCAGGGGCCTGTTTTTGCCGAGGGCGGATCGGTGAACGGTTTCAATCTCCGGTTGAATCGCGGCAGCTTGTTGGCCTCGGCGTCCAGTCTGAGCACCACGGTGACGGTGCGGACAGCCCTGGACGAATCTCATGAGCAGCGCTGGCTGCATGTGGCCGCTGTCTATGATGGACAGGCGGAAAACCCCTCGCTGTCGCTGTTTCTTGATGGCAAAGAGGTGGATCGGCAGCCGGTGCCGTTTCATGAAATGGCCGCGGCCGGTTTGACCTGGCGTATCGGGTGGTACAACAACCAGGCTTTTCCGGGGCGCATTGATGAAGTGGTGATCTGGGACAAGGCTCTGTCCGGGGAGACCCTGGAGGAATGGGTACGACGGGGGCAGCCCGATGCGGAGATGTCCAAAGGCACGTCTGAAGCGGATGCCCCGGATGTCGCGCCGGTCACGGGGGATTACGCCGGTGCGGCCATTCCCGGAGAAGCCGTCTATGCCTACAGCTCCTTTGATGAAACCGTGCAGCCCGATCTGGCCTGCTCGCAACTTGTATTGGGTCACTACCGTCTGAACAGTTCCGCACGCAACGAAAGCATCGACCGGTCGCGTGAGCAACTGAAGTCCGAAGGTAAATTCGGGAAGGGTGTGGATCTTTTCAAGCGGGTCGACGAGGGCGATATGCTCATGTACAACGGGGCCCAGGACGAGTGGGATCCCGCCGAGGGGGCCATCTGCTTTTGGTTCAAACCGGACTGGAATTCGGAAGGCAACACGGATCCCCGCTGGTTTTGGGATAACCTGTGGGTGAGTTGGATGTCGATGTTGCAGTCGCAGAGGATTCAGGCCTTTGCGGGGACTACCGGGACGCACGGACAGGCACCGGCATACGGGACGATCACGGATCAGATCAAGGCGGGTGAATGGAGCCACTACGCCCTCACCTGGGGTGCGGGCGGACAGGTGGAGCTGTATCTGAACGGCGGATTGGTGGCCACGAACACGGTTCCCGCGGTGCAGCGCGAATGGGGCCGCCCTGATCTCTATATCGGGGGCGGCAGCATGTCGCGGGAGATCTCGGGCCGGAAACGCGCGGACGAAACTCCGCGACTGGACGCGGTCATCGATGAGCTGCTGCTGGTGCGGAAACAGCTCAGCGCGGAACAGATCGCGGCCCTTGCCGCCGGGACGGGTCCCGCTTCGGAGTTGATGACCCCGGTGATTCATTTCTCGGAGATTCGTAGCGCCTTTCGCCGGGATGAGGCCATCCGGGTGCCGGTGTCCTGCTTCAACGGAGACAGCGTCGAGGTGATTCTCCGAGACAAGCAGGGTCACGAACTGTTCCGCGACAAGCAGGCGTCAAACCGCGCGAAGGGCCTGGAACTCGTCCCCTACGCTTTGTCGCCCGGCCGCTATGATCTGGAGGTGCTCTTCACTGCTGCCGGACATGACTCCCAACGGCTTGAACGCGAACTGGTGGTCAATACCGATGAACGCGGCCCCGTCCTTGTCGGCACCTATGGCCCCTGGTCGGGCCCCGGTACGGAAGGCTTTGAAGCGGGCATGCGCGAAGCGGCGGTGGAATTTATGGTGGTCGGCAGCGCACATGGCCAGACCTTTGCTCAGACAGTCGACGACTATTACCGGGCCGGAGTGGTCGCGGTGCCCGCGATGCACGTGTACAACGAGCGCCGCATGAGGGTGGCCGGACTCCCCGGGGAAGACTATGCCCAGGTGGATGCCGACGGAACGTGGTACGACTTCGCCTCGCCTTTTGCTCCGATCACCCAGCGATACGCCCGGGAGGCCATTGATGAAACCGTGATGAACACGCTGTACAATCCCGTGGCGAGCTACCTGTCGCTGTGGGATGAAGTCCCCATGCGGGCCGATGTATCCACGCACGCCCGTGAATTCTTCAAGAAGAAAACCGGTCTGGAACCGCCGGAATTCAAAGCGGTGCCTTCCGGCACCATTGTGGAGGATGCGGACCCGCTGGCACAGTGGGTTTCTCTGTTCGGCAATGGCTGGTGGCACTCGCATGGTCTGGCGGAAATCGATCGGGAGCTGACCGAATACGTTGCATCCAGCTACCCAGGCAAGAAAACCATGGCCATGCCCAGCAGTGGATACGGAGGAACATCTATTGAGGTGACCGAAGTGTATCCCTACTTGAACGAGTCGCCGCTGGGTCGGATCGGCGGGAAGACGGAGCTGGAAACCGAAATCAACCTGGAAATCTATCTGTCGAGCTTTCCTGATCGAAACGATCAAAAACTCATTGTCCTTCCCGGATGGCTGAACCACGTATCCGAACCGGAATTTCGGCCCTCGCTGAACGTGATGTTGCATGTGAGCATGGCCAAGGGCTGCGCGGGTTTCTGTCCGGCCCCGATGTCCTGGTACTGGGAGCGGGAGGATATGCGCCGGGATTTCGTGAATTTCAGCCGGTTCTGCCGTCGTCACGGCGCGTGGTTTGACTCGCTGGAACGCAAGGGAGCCGCACCGCTGGCGGTGCTGCAGAACGAGCATAACGTCATGACCCGGAAGAATGGCTGGCAACGTGGGTCCACCGGACTTTCGGCCGCGCTGCTTCCGCATTTGACCACCGCGGGCATCTCCTATGAACTCATTCGTGAAGAAGACGTCCTCCAGGGCGGGCTGGATCGGTATCGTGGTCTGCTGCTGATTTCGCAGCAGGTGATGACCCGGAGCGTCCACAATGCCATCGAGGCGTTCGCCGCGAGCGGTCACAAGGTCTGGATGACCGAAGATTCCACGATCAAACCGGCGGGCGCGGAAATCCTGCCCATCCATTCTCAGTGGGCGAACCAGCCGTATGCAATCACGCGCGTGGAGAACGGGCACCTCCCCATCCAGAACACCACCCGCTTCGC
>JBBDRC010000261.1:0-17960 GCA_040905625.1 Kiritimatiellia bacterium | reverse complement strand
GAATTGGGGAATTAGGGAATTGGGGAATTGGGGGAAACGGGGAGTTAGTGGAGGATTGAGCAATCAGGACGTACGCATCGCTCATACTGAGAGTAGCCTCCCAATCAACCAATTCCCCAATCAACCAATTCCCCAATCAACCAATTCCCTAATTCTCCAATTTCCCAATTCCCTAATTCCCCAATTCCCTAATTCTCCAATTCCCCATTTTCCCAATTTCTCAATTGACAACTGACTTTCTACCCGTGACTAAGACCCCATGACCCGAGACACGATCTTCTCCCTCACCCTCGATGTCCGCGATTACGAATGCGACCTGCAGGGCATTGTCAACAACTCCGTTTATCAACACTATCTGGAGCATGCCCGCCACCGCTTTCTCAGGGAAAAAGGCGTGGATTTCGCCGCTCTCACCGCCCGGGGAATTCACCTGGTGGTGATCAAGGCTGAACTGGAATACAAGCAGTCCCTCAAACCCAACGATCAATTTACGGTCAGCGTGCAACTTCAACGCGAAGGCCGCATCCGCTGGGTCTTCCATCAGGAAATCCACCGCACTTCCGACCATGCCCTTATGCTCATCGGACGCATCCACGGGGTCGGGCTCAACCAGCGGGGCCGCCCCCAGGTGATCGAGGAATTCGAAGCCCTCCTCGCTCCCGAAGAATAAGGCTTCGCGTCACGAATGGTAGGCCCTCCCTTTTTCTTTCTTTTCCACGAAATCGGGATATAGAATGACCCCTCCATGTCCCTGTCCCTGAACCAACGCCTTATCGGGAGTTACACCTCTCAACCCACCCGTCTTCCGGACGATCTCCGCTCCAGACTGCCTGAGATCTGGGGAGACCAAACCCTCAACCTGTACGCATTGGCCGACATGCACGCGGACTCCCGGCTTCAGGAGCAGTGGGTGCTGTTGGGCGGCCGGGACCTCTGCCTGGTAAACGGTGACGGCCCCGCACAACACGTTTGCACCATCCCCCGTTCTGAAATTGCATCCATTCAGGAATCGGCCGATTTGAGTGGATACCGCTGGAAACTTCTCGGCCCTGACCCGCAGGCCTCTCCCCTCGCGGAAATCCGCTTCAGCCGCCGTCAGCACCGCTGCATGGAAAATATCAAGCTGATGCTGGAGGCCGAAAGCCCCGGCCCCGGCTCCCCCGAACTGGCCGATTCCGCATACGCCGATTCCGTGGCGGAACCGATTCGAAACGCCCAGGCCGCCGTGCGCGGAAACGAAATGGCGGTCATTTGGCGGCTGCTCACCTACTTAAAACCCTATAAAAAAGATTTGTGGCTGGGGGGCCTGGCCGCGGTGTTTCTTACTGCCCTCACCCTGGTTCCGCCCCGGGTGTCGGGTCTGCTCATCGACGGACTCGAAAACGACCTTCCGGCCCGCACTCTCTGGATCTATCTGGGGGTTCTCGGAGCTTCCTATGTGCTGCAAACCTTTTTTCTCTGGATCCGCCTCAGCCGCATGGCTTATATGGGCGAACGGGTCGCCCACGATATCCGCACCCAGGTCTATGGCCATTTGCAAACCCTCAGCCTCCGCTTTTTCACCCGCAAACAAACCGGTTCCATCATTTCACGATGCTCGTCCGACACCGACCGTTTATGGGATTTTATAGCCTTCGGCGTGATCGAGGTGGCGCTCTCCGTGCTCATGCTGGCCGGATTGGGTACCGTATTATTGTTTCTCGACTGGCGACTGGGTCTGATCATGACCCTGCCGGTGCCGCTGATCCTCTATTCGTTTGTGGTTCACGGAAAGCAGATGCAGCATATTTTCCTCAAAGCCTTTCGAAAATGGTCCGATCTCACCTCCGTCCTCTCCGGCACCATTCCCGGAATCCGGGTGGTGAAGGCGTTTCATCAGGAAAAACGCGAAACCCAACGCTTTGTCAGTAAAAACGACGACTGCCTGGAATCCTTCACCCGGGTGCACCGGGTCTGGACCCGCTTCTGGCCCGGACTCACCTTCAGCTTTCATGCGATCACCCTCTCGGTTTATCTGTTTGCCCTGCCCCGCCTGCTGGGAACCCGCGAACCCGACATCACCATCGGTACTTTTGTCACCTTTATCCTCTATGCCGGCATGTTCATGCAGCCGCTGCAAACCATCGGGCAAATGACCCGCATGATGAACCGGGCCGTCAGCTCCGCCCACCGGATTTTCGAAATTCTGGACACCGAACCCCACATCCCCGAACAAGAGGACCAGATCCAACTGACCCCGCTTCAGGGACGGGTACAACTGGAAAACGTCCATTTCACCTACGACGGGGTCCGCCCGGTGCTTCAACAGATCGATCTCGAACTCAACCCCGGTGAAATGATCGGACTGGTCGGCCCCTCCGGAGCCGGGAAAAGCACCCTGATTCAACTCCTGGTCCGCTTCTACGATCCCACCGCCGGACGCATTCTCATCGATGGACACGACCTCCGCACCCTCGACATCGGCAGCTATCGCAGTCAGGTGGGCATGGTCCTGCAGGAGCCCTACCTCTTCCACGGCTCCCTCCGCGACAACATCAGCTATGGACTGGAAGGCGCCGACCCTGCCGACATCGTCGAAGCCGCACGCGCCGCCCACGCCCACGAATTCATCTGCAAATTTCCCCAGGGCTACGAAACCATCATCGGCGAACGCGGCCAGACCCTTTCCGGCGGCGAACGGCAGCGCATCTCCATTGCCCGCGCTGTTCTGCACAATCCCCGCATCCTCATTCTCGACGAGGCCACCTCCAACGTGGACACCGAAACCGAGCGCAACATCCAGGACGCACTCGACAAGCTCGTCCAGGGCCGCACCGTCATCGCCATCGCCCACCGGCTCTCCACCCTCCGGCGCGCCGACCGCCTCATCGTGCTCAAGGACGGAAAAGTGGTGGAAAGCGGAAACCACGAAGAACTCCTCGCGATCGAGGACGGGGTGTTCCGCGGGCTCTACGATATGCAACAGGAACTCCACCACAGCTTTGTGATCTGATTATGACCACCCCCGCCCTGCTCCAACTCCCGGACGGTCGGCTCGCCCTGCAAAGCGAATCCGGCCCGCAACCCGTGCAGCTCTGCCGCTGCTTCCCCTGGTCCCACCCCGACCGATTTCTGTCCCTGCGCACTCAGGACGGAAAAGAACTGCTCTTTCTGCAAAGCCCCGACGATCTCGATCCGGCCTCCTCCGCGCTCCTGAAAACCGAACTCGCCCAAAGTGGCGCCCTCTTCGAAATCGAATCCATCCAGTCCCTCAGCAAGGAAATCGAACTCCGATGCTGGGAGGTCACCACCCGCCAGGGCCCCCGCAGCTTCCAGACCGAACTCGACGAATGGCCCCGCGACCTCCCCGACGGACGCCTGCTGATTGAAGATCTTTTCGGAGACCTCTATGTGGTCAATCCCGCCCGTCTGGATCCCGCCAGCCAAAAACGTATCTGGCCAATGTTGGGGTAGTACCCCCTGACTTTTCCATCCGTTTTTCCCTCGATTCTTCTCCTGAAGACGGTACATCCGGCCCCATGAACGATTTTGACTATATGGCATGGGTGGTCATCCCCATTTTGATTTTTATCGCCCGCTTACTGGATGTGTCTCTGGCCACCGTCCGCCAGATTCTCATCATGAAAGGGTTGCGGACACTGGTGCCCATCATTGCATTTGTCGAAGTACTGATCTGGCTGGTGGCCATCACCCAGGTGATGCAGAGCCTCTCCAATATCGCCGGGTACCTGGGCTGGGCCTTCGGCTTTGCCGGCGGCAATTATCTGGGCATGGTCATCGAGGAAAAAGTCGCCCTCGGCCACCAGGTCGTTCGTATTATCACCCAAACCAAGTCACCGGAACTGCAGGAGGCCCTGACCTCAAACTTGTACGGACTCACCAAAGTGTCCGCCCAGGGATCACAGGGGCCGGTGGATATTTTCTTTGTGGCCTTGGAACGCAAACGCATCCCCAAGTTGCTCCGCACGATCCGCGAATGCGATCCCGAGGTCTTTTACACCGTGGAGGACATCCGCTCCATGGGCTCCGCAACCTTCCCCCGCCCCATGCCCTCCACCATGGTTCCAAAAGCCGCGAAAAGGAAATAAATCGTCGGGCGGGTTATGACACCACGCACTCCCGAATTGGGTTTACTTCTAAATCTCATTGAACGGGACGGTTTGGACGCGGCGCTGCATCCAGCGCACGGCCATCACATCCGGCAGGGTTTTGAAAAACCGTCCCCGGTTGGTGTATTTACTTTCGCCATAGAGGCGGCGTCGGTGGTTCACGGGTATCTGCACCACGCGGGCCTGAAAGTGGATAACACAGAGATCGGGGAAAAAACGATGGGCGCCTTTCCAGACCGGCAACTCTGTCAGCATCTCCCTCCTGAACAATTTGAGCGAACATCCGGTGTCGCGAATGTCGCTGTGCAGGAGGACATTTCGCGCTCCATTCGCAATTTTGCCTCCCAGTCGCTTGCTCCAGGTGTCTTTGCGTCCGGTGCGGTATCCGCAGCAGATGTCCGCGTCCCCAATAGCGTCAAGCAGACGGGGAATATCGGCGGGATCGTTTTGCCCGTCAGCATCGAGAGTGACGATCCAGGGGTGTCGGGCCTGCCGAAAAGCGACCCCGAAGGCGGCGCTTTGTCCGCAGTTTTCCGCGAGACGCAGGATCCGCAGTTCCGGCAGACCTTCCCTTTGCAGCCGTGACAACACCTCCGGGGTATTGTCGGTAGAGGCATCATCAACGCAAAGGATTTCAAACGGACGGTTTAACGCCCGCAGCACATCGGCCAATTCGGGCAACACCCCGGGAAGATTTTCGGCCTCGTTGAAGACAGGCAGCGCGACGCTTAGAGCCGGGATCGGGAAAGGCGGGTGGGTGGTCATACCATGTAGGATAAGCTTATATAGACACGCTTTCCATTCAAATCCACTGCTGACTGCCGCGCAGAGTCCGGGTCTGCTCGTCGGAGCGTCCGCCGCCGTTGGCGATGCGGATCAGAATCCCAACCATAACGGAGGTAAACACCAGACTGGATCCCCCGTAACTGACAAAAGGCAGGGGCAAACCTTTGGTGGGCATGGAACCGGTAACCACTCCCACGTTGATTACCGCCTGCAGCGTAATCAATGCGGTAATTCCGAATCCCGTCATTCGTGCAAAACTGTCTTTGCATCGCAGGGAAATGTGCATGCCCGCGATAAACAGAGCCAGATACAGCACCAACACAATCCCGACCCCCACCAAACCGAATTCCTCCGCCAGGATCGCCAGAATGAAGTCGGTGTGCGCCTCGGGCAGATACGAAAATTTCTGAAGACTCTGGCCAATTCCCTTTCCCCAGAGTCCTCCCTCAATGAATGCATACAAAGAATTCATCAATTGGTAGGATGCGTCATCGGCATATTTTTCGGGATTCAGGAACGAGGTCACCCGGCTGAGACGTTCCGGATTATGATAAATCAAAAACCCCATGCCTGTTCCCGCGATTCCGGCGGCTCCCAGTAAATAGATCACACGGCTCCCGCCGAAATACATAATCAGCATTCCGGTACCCCCAATCAACATGGTGGTGCCGTAATCGGGGCCGATCAGCACCATCAGACACAACACGCCCAACCCGGCTGCGGGCAGCAGAAAGCCCCTTACAAATTCCTGCGCCCGGCGTCGATATACACTCAGCCAGACGGCCACCCACAGAATCGCGCTGAGTTTTGCCAATTCAGAGGGTTGGAAATTGATCGGTCCCAAACTCAGCCAGCGGTGTGCTCCGAAAATATTCCGTCCCACCAGCCGGGCCATCAGCAGCAGGATGATGGCCAGCACACACATCCAGGGCATCCCTTTTCGCCAATAGTTCACCGGAATACAGGCTGTCACAATTCCGCTCCCCAGCGCCACAATTCCCCAAATAGCCTGTCGGACGGGGTAATGAAGCGGGTTTTGCTGTCCAATGCCGATACTGACCAGCATGGTCAGACTTATGCCGAACAAAAGAAACACGCACAACACCACCACCCGTGCGGAAGCGGGTGATCGCACATCCTCGTCCGAGGGGGCGGGTTCACGGCTGCGCACGGATCCAGGCATGCCCGCATCCGACGGCTTAATAAACGCCGGGAGGAATCAGCAGTTTCTGTCCCGCTTTCAGTTCCGCGTTGGCGGAAAGCTTGTTCAGCTTTCGAATCTCCTCCACGGGCACAATGTAATTGTTGGCAATACTTTCCAGGGTGTCCCCTTCCTGCACCACGATGGAGAATGCCCGGCTAATGACCGGATCCTCCACCTCCACCTCCTCAGCGGTCTCGGGTGCGGGACGGGAAAGTCCGATATCCAGATTCACGGTGCCCCGGGGCGGTTCAGGGATCGGAGTCGGACGTGCGGGGACCGGAGTGGGTCCAGGTGCGGATTCACGAACGTCCGAAGCCGCCGGGGTCCCGCGGGGAGTGGATCCATCCGGCACTTTCAGTATCTGGCCCACCAATACCCGGTCGGAACTGAGTTTGTTCAGGGATTTCAGATCCGCCACGCTGGTGGAATACCGTTGAGCAATCACACTCAGCGAATCACCGGAGCGTACCACATAGGTGTTCCCGGAAGTCGCGGGGGGCGCAGGACGGGTGGCGGTTTGACGGCTCTCCGTTCCAACGGGGGCCCCGTTCCCCGGCGGAATCAGGATAACCTGTCCGACAATCACCTTGTCGGGATTTGTAATGTAATTGTAATCCGCCAGTTTTTTCCAGTTCATCTTGTGACGCGCCGCCACTTGGGACAGGGATTCTCCTTTTTTAATTGTGTATGGAGTGCCTTCACGCGGTTGGAGTTCGCGGCGGGGTTGCGGAGGACGGGGAGCGGCGGGCAATTCGGTTCCGGTAACGGTGGGGCGTCCGAAATCCACTTCCAGCGGAGCCATCTTCTCTATATTGCGTTGAGAAGTGGACGGTGGCGGAGGCATCACCGGCGAGGGGGGCGGACCCACCTTACGGGGCGGGCGGCCGGTCGCACATCCGGCCAGCAGCAGAGCTGCCAGACTCAGAGTGGAGGTTATGGCGAAAAAAGAAGGGGTGTTTTGATGTTTCATAATGCGTCCTGTCATAGCGGTGCTGTTGTGGAAAAAGTGGCGAACAGGTGCTCAACCCATCGCCTGAAATCGTGTCCGCGCTCGGTGTAACCCGAGTACTGATCGAAACTGGCACATCCGGGCGAAAATAACAAGGGCTCTTCCCTGTCTCTTCGCACCCGAACGGCTCTCAATGCATCTTCAAGTGTATCGAATGACAGGCATACGTCAACGGAATCCTTCCAAACCGCCCGCATTTTTTTTGCCGAGGCCCCGAATAAATAGATATTCGGGTTCCGTTCCGCGAATAGTGCGTCGAGTTGATGCAAATCCTCGCCCTTCTCCAAACCTCCCATCACCAAATGCACCTGACCCGGAATTGAGGCCATCGCGGCCTTGGTGGCGGTGAGACAGGTGCTTTTGCTGTCGTCGATTACCCGGCCGGCTCCGGGAATGTCCAATTCCTGCATCCGGTGCTCCGGAAAACGGAATGCCCGGATCACTTCTTCCTGTTGAATGGCGTCCACCCCGTCAATTCCTTGTAATACCGCCATCAACATGCGGAGATTTGTCCGTAACGGACCGGATGCGAACCGAGTGCCCACCAGTTCCGGCAACCGGACCTCCCGGGGATCGATCCTGCGGGCCCGGGATTGGAGATTCACCGGAAAATCCTCAGGCCACACCGCGAGTTGACTGGAAGTCATTCCCTCGAATAACCTAGCCTTGGCACCGGCGTACTCCGCCAGGGTTCCGTGCCGATCCAAATGGTTCGGAACCAAATTCAGGCAGAGCGCCCGGTCCGGCATCAGGTTTTTGACGTGTTCGAGTTGAAAGGAACTGACCTCCACCACATGAAAATCCGCCCGGGGACTGTTTAATGCGATTTCGCATACCGGGATGCCGATATTGCCCGACACCGTGACCTTATAGCCTGCATCCTTCAGGAGCGCCTCCGCCAACAGGACCATGCTGGTTTTTCCCAGCGATCCGGTAATGGCGGTCACCTGCCCCTCCAACGCCTCCCTTCCCCATTCAAGCTCAGACAACAGCGTCGCGTTTTGAGCCATCAGTTTACGGATCCATGGATGATCCAACGCAAATCCGGGACTCACAATGATCCGTGAATCCCCCATACGATCCGGAAGCCGGTCCGACCACGCATATCCGATACCGCTCAACTCCTTCAAGATCTCTTCATCGGATCGTTTCTCTGAAAAGACGCAGCCAGTGCCGTTTTTGTTCAGAGCCGACAGCTTTGCCGCAGCTGTACCGCTGCGTCCGGCCCCAATAATATGCGTGATTTCCTTCATGCCGCTATCGGATTTTCAATGTGGCAATGCCCACGATCGCGCAGATTATCGCCAGAATCCAGAACCGGATCGTCACCAGGGTTTCGACAACCTCCACGTCCCGGCCTTCCCGCACCGCCGCGTCTTTTGCCACCATTTCAAAATGATGATGAATCGGCGCACAGCGGAAAATCCGCTTTCCCGTCAGCTTGAAGGAGGCCACCTGCATCACCACACTCACCGCCTCCATCACAAACACCCCTCCCACGAAAATCAGGGTGATTTCCTGTTTAATCATGATGGCCGCGGTCGCGATCGCCCCGCCCAGGGCCAAACTGCCCGTATCCCCCATAAATACCCGGGCCGGGTGGGCGTTGAACCACAGAAATCCCAGACCGCTTCCCAATAGACAGCCGAAGAAGACCGCCAGTTCCTCCGATCCCGGGATGTAAGGGATCTGTAAGTATTCCGCGAAAATAATGTGTCCCGCACAGTAGCTCATCACCAGATAGGATACCGCCACCGCGTTGCTGCATCCGATGGCCAGCCCGTCCAATCCGTCGGTTAAATTCACCGCGTTACTGGCTCCCAGCACCACTACACACACAAACAGCAGTGCCAACACCCACGGCATATTCGCCCACAGAGGGTCCTTCAGGAAAGGAATCATCAGATCCCGACTCAACTCCGCCGTTCCCGTGTGTATCTGATCCAGGAACCCGAACAACAGAACGCCCCAGCCCAACTGACCCAGCAATTTCAATCGACCGGACAAGCCCTTGCTGTTTTTTTTGGATACTTTCAGATAATCGTCCACGAATCCGATCACCCCCATCCAACAGGCGCCCAGCAGGGTCATCAGCGCAAATGGGTTTCCGGGCTTGCACCACAGCAACACCGACAGCACCAATGAAAACAGGATCAGCAGGCCGCCCATGGTGGGGGTGCCCGCTTTCTTCCGCTGCATCGCCAGCACGTCGTCGTCCCGAACCGGCTGCCCGATTTTCAGTTCCAGCAACCACCGGATCACCCTGGGCCCCAATACCAGACTCACGAAGAATGAGGTGGCGGCGCCCGCCATGGTCCGAAACGTCACATAGCCGACAATCCGCAACGGACTCAGCGAATCCCTGAGCGCCGGATCGTCCAGTCCCTGCCACCAGTCAAATATCCAATATATCATGTTTTCCGTCCTTTTATTTCAAAAGTTCACTCACAACCTGTTCAAGTCGGTCAGCCCGGGAGGCCTTGAGTAAAAGTGTCGCGCCCTCCGGAACTCTTCTCCGGATTTCCGCCGCGGCCTCTCCGCAGGTTCCCGCCTCCACCACCGGCAGCGAGGGGATCGATTCCTTCATCCACGCGGCTTTGGGTCCCACCAGCACCACGCCATCCAGCGGCATGGAATTCAAATACGCCCCCACTTCCCGGTGAATCCGTTGCTCATCCGCTCCCAGTTCGGCCATTCCCCCCGCCACCAGCCATTTTTCGCCCGGGGTCTGAAGATCCGCAAAGGTTCGTATCGCACTGCGCATACTCAAAGGGTTCGCGTTGTAGGCGTCATTGATCAGGTCCCATTCTCCGATGCGGTCGCACTGCCATCGCATGGGCGCCGGGCGATACGCGGTCAATCCTGCCGACAACGCTTCCGGGTGAACGCCGCATTCACGGGCCACCGCCACCGCCAGCAGAACATTTCGGCACATATGCTCACCGGGAAGCCGCAAAGGAACCTCAAAAGTTCCCCTGCGCGCCTCATCGTGAATCCGCAACAGATCCGGAACCCCTGATACGGTTTCACCCCGGTACTCCGCAGGATCCCGCAAGGACACCGTCACCACCCGACACTGACAATACGATTTCATTAACTCAAACCAGGGGGAATCCCGATCCAGAACCGCCACCCCGTCCGCCGGCAATGCCGCCAGCAAAGAAGATTTTTCCCGGGCAATCGCCTCCACCGATCCCAGTTTCTCCAGATGCGCCTCTCCGATCGAACTGATCACGCCGACCTGTGGCTGAAGAATATCGGCTAATTCCGCGATTTCACCCGGTTGGTTCATTCCAAGTTCGAATACTCCGAACGCATCCCCTGTTTCCATTGCCAGCAGACTCAGGGGCAACCCCACCTGGTTGTTCCAATTCCCTTTGGTGCAACAGGTGGAATCCTGCTCTGCACACATCGCCGCCAGCATATCCTTGACCGTGGTTTTGCCCGCGCTGCCTGTCACCCCGATCACGCATCCGTTCAGTTGAGACCGATACCCCGCCGCAAGCCTCTT
This sequence comes from Kiritimatiellia bacterium, assembly GCA_040905625.1. Taxonomy (GTDB): domain Bacteria; phylum Verrucomicrobiota; class Kiritimatiellia; order SS1-B-03-39; family UBA6053; genus UBA6053. The sequence goes on along the minus strand of JBBDRC010000261.1, from coordinate 7,341 downwards.
CAATCCCTCCCCCACATCCTCCACTTCCAGTCCGGGCACTTCCGGGTCCGCCATTCCATGCAGACACATGCAGGCAACCGCCCCCGCTTTTTCCGCGTCCCCCAACAGCGCATGCCCGTCCACCCGCGTTCCCGGCAGTGCCACATACAGCGAACCCTTTTCCAAAGTTCGGGTATCATGACCCACCGAGGTAATGGGCCGGGCGGGCCGTTTTGACCAGGTTCCCCCGCACCATTCCGCCAGATCATCCGGATCAAACAATGGCATCAACCCGCTCCGGTCCTGGAGAGTTCATTTTTCGCCAATGCCTTCGCCGCCACCTCCCGGTCATCGAAGGGAAGCTGCAATGCCCCGATTTGCTGGACGGTTTCATGCCCTTTCCCCGCGATCAGCAGGATATCCTCCGGTTGCATCATTTGAACCCCTTTCTCAATCGCCCCCGCGCGATCCTCCAGAATCCGGTACGAAACACCCTCCTCCAGACCCGCCTTCATATCCGCGAAAATTTGATCCGGATCCTCCGTGCGGGGATTATCCAACGTTAAAATCAGTTCGTCCGCGAAGGCGGCGGCCGCCTGCACCATCAAAGGACGTTTGCTCCGATCCCGGTCTCCGCCACAGCCGAACACCACCAATACCCGGCCCTGAGTCAACCCGCTCAACAACCCCACCACATTGTACAGCGCGTCCGGGGTATGGGCATAATCCACAAAAACCGTGCCCCTGCGGGACGGAATCCTCTGTAAACGCCCGGGAGCCGCCTGTAGTCCGCCCGCCGCCACCAACAGATCCGATACCGGGCACCCGTATCCCGCCACCACCGCCAGCGCCTGCAAAGCGTTCCGCAAATTGTATTCTCCCGGCTGCGGAATGCGCAATGGCCCCTCCCCCCAGGGGGAGTGAAACAGGGCCCGGCTCCCCTCCAGTGACAAGTGAATGTTCGAAGCCCGCACGTCACAGGTCTTCCCCAGTCCGCAGGTCAACACTTCCGCTCCAGATTCCTTCACCAGCCGCATACTCCATTCATCCTCCCCCACCAGACGGTTCTGTAGATCGTACTCCCTGAAAAGACGCGCTTTGGTCTGAAAATACGCCTCCATGTCCGGGTGGTAATCCAAGTGATCCTGACTCAAATTGGTAAACACCGCGGTATGAAATTTAAGATCCATCACCCGTTTCTGATCCAGCGCATGGGAGGACACCTCCATCACACAGTCCGAACAGCCCGCATCCACCATGGCGCGCAGAAATTCATGCAGTTCAGGCGCACCCGGTGTGGTTCGCCTTGCCGGGATCTCCCTCATGCCGAAGCGATAGGACACCGTTCCCAGCAACCCCGCCTGCAGATCCATGGCCTGCAATAACTGATGAATATATCCGGCCACCGAGGTTTTGCCATTGGTGCCGGTGACCGCCGTGATCCGCAGCTCCTCGTCGGGACACTCGAAAAGCGCCCGCGAAATCCGGGTCAGAGCGGCGCGCGAATCGGGCACCACCCCCTCGGGAATGCTCATCGTCTGGGACAACGGATGTTCGGTAATCAGTCCCGCCGCCCCCCGGCGAATGGCATCCTGCACAAAGCGGTGTCCATCCCCGGTCACCCCGTCAATCGCGACAAATAAATCGCCTTGCCGCACCCGACGCGAATCCGGCTGGACTCCGGTCAACACCTTCGGCCATGCCCCCGGAGGCGCGGCTCCCAACAGTTCCATCCATTGAGCGGATGTGAGTGATACGGATTTCGGACTCATGTTTCAAAATCCCTCCACCGGAATGGTCAGATAGCCCGCCGCATATTCGCCAATCTCCGCGAATACCGGAGCCGCCACACTTCCCCCGGTGCGCAAGTCCCCTGTCGGCTCATCGATGCTCACCACGATGGTGAGCACCGGGTTTTCAGCCGGAAAAAATCCGGCAAAGCTGGCGATATTTTTTTCTTTCGCATATCCTCCTCCCGGAAGCACCTTTTCCGCCGTCCCGGTTTTACCCGCCACCGCGTACTCCCCGAACCGGGCCCGGCGGCCGGTTCCTCCGTCTTCCGTGATTCGAGCCATCAGACGTCGCATCGTACGTGCGACATCGGAACGCAACACCCGGGTACCCTGCGGGTCCGGCTGGCGTTTGTACAACAACGTTCCATCGGTGGCTTTCACTTCGGACACGATATACGGCTGAATCCATTTCCCGTCATTGGCGATCACATTCAAGGCGGCCGCCATCTGCATCGCGGTCACTGTGATCGCGTGTCCAATCGAAATCCGGCTGTGGGTGAGGCTGTCCCAGTTGCGCGGGTGATGCGAAATACCCGTCTCCTCCCCCGGCAAATCAATTCCGGTTTTGCGCCCCAGTCCGAATTTCTGATAATACGCGTGCACCGCGTGGGGATGCAAACGCAATCCAATTTTGGCGGTGCCGATATTACTGGATTTCTTCAACACGTCCGCGGCCGACAGTTCCGCGTAGGGATGGTAGTCCCGCAACGGACGGTTCCGGTGCATCCACACCCCCTGCTCGCAATCAATCATCTCGTCCGGATCCACCAAGCCCTCGTTCATGGCCGCCGCAAACACCAGCGGTTTGATGATCGAGCCCGGTTCGTAGGTGGCACCCAGCGCATGATTCCGAAACAGCTCGGGGCTGGTGCTGTAAAACGTATTCAAATCATAATCCGGTTTACTGGCCATCGCCAGAATCCCGCCCGTTCGCGAATCCATCACCACCGCCCAGGCCCCCTTGGCATTGTACATTGACATCGCCTTCTCCAGCGCCTCCTCCACCCCATACTGCAAATACTGGTCCACCGTCAGCACCACATCCGCCCCGTCCTGAGGATCAATCTGCACCTGACGTCTGCTCACCATCTCCCGGCGGTTTCCGTCTTTTTGCCCCACCCGCAAGCCCCCCTTGCCCACCAGAAACCGGTTCATTTCATATTCAATTCCCGCGGAACCCACACCCTCGCGGTTTTCGAAGCCCACCACATGCGCCAACAGATTTCCATGCGGATAGGTCCGGGTCTTCACCTTCTGAAACACCACACCTTTGCGCAAAGAATTTTCAGTTAAATAGGCATCCAACTCCGTGGCCCGGGCATCCTCCACGTATTTTTCCAAAGAATAAAACTGACTGTCCCTGTCCGCCATCCGGGTTCCGATCAGGGCCGGTTCCACCCGCAAAAAGCGGGAAAGCGCGGCCTGCACCCGCTGGGGGTCGTTGTGCCGATGAATAAACTGCGGATCAATCCCGATGTTTTTCCGGGTTTCATCCAGAGCCAGCACCCGCTGATTCCGGTCCAGAATACGGCCCCGCCCCCCCTGAAGGCGGGTCTGAAACACCACTTTCCGCTGATACGACGAACGCAGCTCGGCGTGATCGCCGAGCTGCAGATGCGTCACCCTGGCGGCCAGGCCCCCAAACAGGCTGATGAAGAACAGACCGACAACGCCGGCCCGTATCCAATAAGGAGGAATCCTCATTGCACCCGAAGCCCTCCATCGCCTCTGCGATCCAATTGGCCGACCACATTCAACTGCCCCGCATTACTCTCCCACAGGGCCATATCACGAATATGGATCACTTGATCCGCACGCGGCCAATCCATTTCCAACCGGTGCGACACCAGTGCGGCCTGCAGATTGCGCGGTCCAATCAATTCGTTCCAGCGCACCTCCTCGCCCGCCACCTGACGGCGCAGATCCTCCAGAGCCTGCTCTTCGATTTCGATTTGGCGCCCCAGGGCCACGGTGCGGCTGCTGAACCACAGGTAGAACAAGCCAAGGCCAAAGACCAACACCACCAGCAGCGACATTGTCGCGGGCATGCGGAATCCATCCGCATGCAATTTCTTGTTTTTGCGTCCGGGTGCGCCCCGACCGCTTGTGCGGCGGCGGGCTGTCGATTTTCTCGTTTGCTTTTTCATAGGTCCTCCGTTTTTTCAATCACTCTCACTTTCGCCGATCGCGACCGGGGGTTCCGGTCAATCTCCCCGGCCCGGGCTGTGCGCGCTTTCCGCCACACCCGTTTCACGCGGGGAAGATCGCCCCGCCATTCGCTTCCCCCCTGATACAGGGAGACCTCCCGGCCCTCGTGGTGCCGGAAACACTGCTTCACCTCGCGGTCCTCCAGCGAATGAAAAGTAATCACCGCCATTCGCCCACCCCGCTTCAGCGCTGAGATTCCGGCCTCCAGGCCTTCCTCCAGCACCTCCATTTCCCGATTGACCGCCATGCGCAACGCCTGAAAGGTGCGGGTGGCCGGATGAATGCGGCTTCCTTTGCGTCCGCCCACCGCCTGCTCCACCACCTCCGCCAACGCGCGGGTGCCGTTCAGACGATCCTCGTCACGGGCTTTCAAAATCGCGATCGCAATCCGGCGCGCCTGCCGCTCCTCCCCCAGTCGACGCAACACGCCCGTCAATTCATCCAGATCCACACCCTGCAGCCATTCCGACACCGGCTGCCCGCGGGTTGGGTCCATCCGCATATCCAGCGGCCCTTCAAACCGAAAACTGAATCCCCGTTCCGGGGTGTCCAATTGATCCGAACTCAGTCCCAGGTCCATGAGGATGCCGTCCGGTTCCGAAAAACCGTTTTCCTCCGCCAAAGACTGAAGTTCCGCAAAATTGCCGTGAACCGCCCGGAAACGCTCTCCATACTCCGCCAGAAAACGGCCGGTGCGATCCAGCGCTTCCGGATCCTGATCGATTCCCATCACCCGCCCATCCGGTGCCGAAGCCTCCAACAGGGCCTGACTGTGTCCGCCCCCGCCCAGAGTGGCATCAATATATCGCCCCCCGGGAGCCGCGTTCAGCGCCTCCATCACTTCCTCCTTCATCACCGATTCATGAACGGATTGCTGTGACATCGTGTTTCCACCTATAAATTCAGGGCCTTGGCCGCCGAGGCCAGACCGGTGGAAGAGGACGAACGGGCTTCCCAGTTTTCGGGATTCCACAGTTCGATACGATTGAAGGCACTCGCGAGGACCACGTCCCCTGTGAGGCCCGCGTAGGCCAGATGCTCGTCCTTGACCCGGATCCGCCCCTGGGCGTCGAAAGTCAAATGATCCGATTCCGACGCCAGCGTCAGCATCAGCTCCATTTCCTCCGGATTCGACAACTGCATCCCCTGCAGCTTCTGCACAAACTGCGACATCACCGACTCCGGCATCAGCATCAAACAGCTCCGCTCGATCCCCGGCATCAGAAAAACCCCGCCTTCTCCCATCAATCCGCGCCACCCCGACGGAATGGTCAGCCGCTTTTTCGGGTCCAGTTTGTGGACATGCCGCCCCATAAACGGGGCTTGCGCACCGCCGGAACCGGATAGAAGCTGACTGATTTCGGACGACATTGTTTGACACTCTGCCCCACCTTATGACACTTTGCCCCACCACCGCAACCCTCAAAATCAGAAAAATGCAAAAAATTTGGCATGAAAAAAACCGCCCGAAAGACCATGGAACTCCGATTTACAGGGATTAGTTGGTAGTTGAGTCGTTGGGTAGGCGAAGCCCGCGTTTGGGAGCGCCAGCGACCATCACGCGGTTGGGTGGGCGAAGCCCGCGTTTGGGAGCGCCAGCGACCATCACGCGGTTGGGTGATTTCGACGTTCAAAGTTTCCCGACACCCCTGCGGTGGTCGGGATTCGATGTTCGATTTCAAAATTCCACATTCACAATTCAAATCAAAAACGAACCGCTCAACCATCCGTTGCTTCCACATTCCCACGACCCCAGAGTCCGACGCGATGCGGGAATCCTAAGCTGAAATGCCTTGCCAGGCAGTTAAAACCCTCATGTTTTCAGGCCTAAAAAATGTGTATACTCGTCAGGATTGAAATCCCCCCCCCACCCTGCACCCCAAATGATACCGGGGGTCAATGACGGATTGGAGAATGAACGAAATCCGCTAAATCCCCGGTCAATTTAAGCGGACAAACCGCCCGGACTGTGGCAGGATGAGGACATGAAAACGAGACGTTGGCTACAGCAATGCAAGCAGATGAATTCAACCGCGAATGAACTCGAATGGACACGAATGAATTTGTGAATGTATGGACACCGGATTTTTCCTTCGCGTCCATTGGCGTAAATTCGCGGTTAAAACCGGAAAACCAGTCAGATCTGTCACCGAACAGGTCGGCGAAGGTAGACGTTGGCACCCGCTGAAGCATCGCAATCTCCCGCGCAAAACAGCCAGCCTTTTCAGGCCTCTCCTTTCTTGCCGTCCCGGAAACCCGGGCTGCGCCCGGGGCTGAAAATATTCCAGCCCTTCGGGCCTCCATTCCGCAAAGCCTATGCAGGCCCGGAGGGCCGACATATTTTCAGCCCCACGCGCAGCGTGGGGGTTCCGTGGCGAAACCAAAGGCAAGGCCCGCAGGGCTGACATATTGCGTTGCCCAGGCCGCAAATGCCGCGGGCTTCCATTTCACGAGTCTGCCTGAATCCGTGAGATATTGGCTAAAAAGACAAGCAAGATTATGGAGCGAAAGGGTTTGTTGGAAATCGAGGGATACCTGGAAGGTCTGTTGAGTGTTGCCAACGGAAACCTTCATTATTTCCAGGATCTTGAACGCGGGAATCCCTACCTGATCACTACGTTTCCCTGAATCAGTTTGTGGCCTACCTCCCATGTCAGTGTGAGCGTTTTGACCTGGTGGGATGCGGCCGAAAAACTCGCAACAGTGTCGCGAGAAATAGGCACAGACCTGGCGGGACACTTCAAAGGGTGGAAGAAGAGAGGGACGAGGCGGAAATCCGTGAGGTCCTCAACCCGTCCGGGAGATCCTGATGGTTTTGTTGGATGTAAACATGGACCCAGGATGGGTCTAATAGATTAGCCCCGGGTCGGCCAGACCCGGGGTTAACGTATTTCAATTTTAATAACGACCCCGGCAGGGGTCGGGTACATGGCAAGGGTGCTTGCACCCGAAGCCCTTCCGCAAAGGTTCGGGTGCAGGCACCCTCCCGAATTATCCGACCCCTGCCGGGGTCGTGGGGAGGGCGGGGTTGCGTAACCCCCGGGTCTGGCGACCCGGCGCTAACGTATCCGACCCCTGCGGGGTCATCGAAATGTGCCGGAGATTTCCTCCGAACGTCGGAACGCTGAAAAACCGGAGTTCCGGGCTTCGGAAACCTGTCACCGGCACTTCTGCGCAACTGGACGGGATCCGGGGACGGTAAAATTTTTGGATGATTGGAAGGGACAAACCGCCAAAGGGTTGGAAGAGTTCCGGCATGAAAACGAGACGTGGAAGAGTTGACGTTCGCAAAGCCGCAAAGCAACCCGAAGATGGTAATGGGGAAGTTGGCAGTTACAATGCAGTCAGTTGAATTCAACCG
>JBBDRC010000260.1:0-18364 GCA_040905625.1 Kiritimatiellia bacterium | reverse complement strand
CCCCCCCCCCCCCCCCCCCCCCCCCCCCCCCCCCCCCCCCCCCCCCCCCCCCGGCCCGGGCGTCCGTAAAACGAATTGAGGGCCGCCACCGACCCGATGGAGGCGTCGTCCCGGTTGTTGGTGACTCAATGGCTCACGTGAACGCGCGGGCCTTTGGATTGGCCGATGGAGGCGAGGAGATCGTTGAACCAGGAGGTGTCGATGTCGAAAGGTTTCCCGCCTTTGATGCGGGGAAACTCGATGGCGCGGAGTTCGTTGTTTTGCTCTTCATCCTCACCGATCACTCCGGTTTCCCGGCGCAGGGCGCAGTCGGCGCCAAGGATGGCGCAGCGTTTGATGAGGTCGATATCCGCCGCGTTGCTGGGAGCGGCACGGCTGTAATAGCCACTTTTCTGGATGAGGGTTTTCTCGGCATCCAGCATGGCGGCGAACTGCTTGCCGAACCAGGCCCCCGGGTTGACCGCATCCAGTTTGACGTGGCCGAAGGCGTCCCGGGGAACCTCTTCGCCCGCTTCCTCCATTTGGGCCACGATGGCATCCACACCCGCACCCTCGGAAATGAAAATATTCACGCAATCATGCTCGTCCATAATGGCTTTGAGGCGGACAGCCTCCTGTTTCAGATTCGAATCCATTTCGGGAACAAACACCGCGTGCACCTCTTTGCGCATGCGGGAAAGACCGATTTCGGGTATAAAGTCCAGTTGATCCAGAAGCTTCCGGTAGTCGACCGCAGTGGCGGCGGTCAGCCATCCGCAGTTTCGTCCCATTACTTCGTGCACAATCAGCATGCGCGGGTTCGCGTTGTGTTCGGCCACCACGTTGGCGAAATATTTTGCGCCCTCCTCGGCGGCGGTCCAGGCGCCAAGGGACTGACGGATGGGAATCACATCGTTGTCAATGGTTTTGGGGAGGCCGACCACGGTGAGTTCGTAGTTGTTTTCGGCCAGAAAGGCGGCCAGGTCGGCGGCGGTGGTATTGGTGTCGTCCCCGCCGATGGTGTGAAGGACATCCACCCCGTCCCTGATGAGTTGACGGGCGGCGACTTCGAGGGGATTTTCGCCTTCCCGCACCAGTCCGCGTTTCAGACAATCCTTGATGTTGGTCAATTTCACCCTGCTGTTGCCGATGGGGCTGCCGCCGTGGCGGTAGAGGGTGGCCGCCTGTTTGCGAATGGCATCGGTGACGGGCAGGGATTCCCCAAGCAGCAATCCCTTGTATCCGCTGGTGTAGGCAATCAATTCAACATCGGGCGCCACTTCCGTATAACGCTCAATCAGCGCGGCAATGGCGGAGGAGAGGCAGGGCGCCAACCCGCCGGCGGTGAGAAAGGCAACTTTTTTTACGTCGGACATGATGAATTTCCTATAGGAAGCAGTGTTTGAAAAGAAGCTCCTTCGCTACCGAATCCATCCGCCGGTGGCAAGCGGAAAGGGGGGATTGTCAATTGTCATCCGCTCTTTATCCCTGTTCCCTTTTCCATACGCCTGAAGGCTTGGAGCACTTTTTTTGAGATCCAGTACTCCGTACCGGGACATTGTGGAGAATTAGTAGAAACGCGGGAGTTTTCCTGGTTTCGTACGTCTCCTTCAGGTATTGAACGGAGAGGGGCGGCTGCGCCATTTAGTGAAACGTCCGCGTTTCTACTAACTATTTCTACTAACTAAATGGCACCCCCAAGGGGACTCGAACCCCTGTTGCCGGGATGAAAACCCGGTGTCCTAGGCCACTAGACGATGGGGGCATCGTTAATGAGATGCGGATACATACATGAGAATTCCGCAGGGTCAATATCGTTTTTCCTTTTTTATCGCCGCGTGCGGGGAAAATGGTATTTTCCTCAGGCCGCCTTTGACAATATCTCTGAAAGCTCCTATTATAGAGTACATACCTGTAATCTGGAGACAACCCTTATGCCCATGACCCGACGAGAGATCTTGAAACGTACCGCCCTGCTGGGAGCCACTGCCGCGATTGCGCCGCGTATTTTGGCCAATTCCCCCGGTTCACCGGCTCATCACCTGTCACTCCCGGCACTGCCATATGCCTTTGATGCCTTGGAACCGGCGATTGATGCCCAAACGATGCGGATTCACCATGGCAGGCATCATGCGGGTTACGTGAGTAAGTTTAACAAAGCCCTGGAGAGTATTTCGGGCGAACCGTCGTTGGACCAGTTGTTGGCGCGGATTCCGGATGTCCCCGGGTCGGTGCGGACCTCGATTCGAAACAACGGGGGCGGGGCCTACAATCACGCGATGTTCTGGGAAAGCATGGCCCCGATCGGGGAGGGGGGCGCTCCCGGGGGCGAACTGGCGGCTGGACTCAACCGTGACTTCGGCTCGGTGGCGGCGTTTCAGGAGGCATTTTCCGAACAGGCCGGATCGGTGTTCGGCAGCGGCTGGGCGTGGCTGATTCTGCGGGAGTCCGACAACAAACTGGCGGTGACCTCCACTCCGAATCAGGACAATCCGCTGATGAAAGGCGTGGTCGCCGAAGAGCGTCTGGGCACGCCCCTGCTGGGGCTGGATGTGTGGGAACACGCATATTATCTTCACTATCAGAATCGCCGGGCGGACTACGTGTCCAACTGGTGGAAAGTGGTGAATTGGGACGCCGTTGCCGGCCGTCTGCCCTGAGTCCTTCATCTTTTTCACGTTTTTTGAATTTCCGCGGTTGACCTCTAATAGACTTTTAGCGTAGATATTACTCTCTGTTATGAATCGGCATCCCATAAAACCCTCCCCCGCTTCCGTCGCACATTCCGTGTTCTCCGCCTATCGTTCAGGGTGGGTGTTTTGGTTGGCGGGAATTCTGATTTGCGGACACCTGACAGCGCAGGACGCTCCGACCCCGGACGCTCCGAACCAGGGCGAGGCGGCCGAGGCGGCCAGACCTGAAGATCCGTTTGATCGGGAAGCGCAATTTATCGAGTATCTGCTGGATGAACATTTATTCGATTATGCGAATCTGGCGATTGCAGAAGCCCGGGTGACGTTTCCCGGATTGACGGACCGCATTCGGGTGGTGGAGGTAAGCGTGCTCCTGCGGCAGGGCAAAACCGCGGAAGTGGAGCAAATCCTGTCCGGGCGAAATCTGGCCACGGATATGAGTGCCCAGGCCATGTTGCTCCAGTTGGCGATGACGCATGACGCCATGGGCAACAACGCGGAGGCGATGACGCGGTATCAACAATTTCTGGATTTGAACGAAGGAAAAGAAATCACCGATCCGGATGTCCTTCGTTTCTTCGCCAGCGGTGCACTTCGATTGTCCATGATTCTGCAGGCGGAACAGAAATTCGACGAAGCGGACAAAGTATTGCAACTGGTGATTAAGACCACCGATGATTCCTTCCTGAAGCGCAAATTCACGCAGATGGCGGCACAGAATGCCTTGGATCAAGCACTGACTCAAAGCGGAGATGCCCGAAATAAAAGCTTGAACAAGGCCAAAAAACTTTCGGAGGACCTGATCTGGGGCGCAACGGATAATTACTTTTATATGGGGATGGGAATCCGTTCCTGGGTGATGCATCTGCAGGGAAATACGGATGAGGCGATTAAAGAGCTTGCGGTTATTCGAAATCAGGTCATTGCCCTGGAAGAGAGTATGGATGAGCAGAATCTTCCCAAATCCGAGTATCCCCGGGCGGTTATTCGCCTGGTGGAGGGCCAGATTCAATGGGATTTGGCCAGGAAGGCCCTGGCGGACGGGGACGAAGCCGCCGCCAAGCAGCAAGCCGCCCGCGCGGCGGGCAATTTTTACAATGCGTTTTTGAATTATGAGGGAAGTGACTACGCGAAGCGTTCCGCTTTGCTGTTTGAGGATTTGAAGGTGTGGGTGAAAGAATCGTTTGGAACCGAATTAAAAATGGGAGAGGCCAGTCCGCGTTTGGCGGAGTTGATGTTCAAGCGGCAATTGGATCTGGCACGGAATCTGTTACAGAACGGGCAGGCGGAAACTGCCGAAGCCCGCCTGTTGGAGGCGTTCGGAACCTATCCGGATACCCAATACACGCTGATCGCTCTGGATACCTTGAGTCGAATTTGGATTGAACGGGAACAGGAATGGGAACTGATGGCCCTGGCGGGACACATTTCGGATCAATATCCCGATCAGGACGCCGCCGCCCGGATCATGTTGCGGGTGGGACGCAAGATGGCGAATGATGAAAATTTATTCGGGGTGGAGCAGGTTCTGGGTGCTTTTGGGCGCAACTACCCCAGTCATCCCAATGCGCCGGGAATGTTGTACCGCATCGGAAAGGCCGCGGCTGAACGGGGAGAAAAAGGCCTGGCGCATGAGGTGTATGAGGATGTGTTAAAGCTGTACCCCAACAGCAATTTTGCGGTGTCGGTGCTTCAAGCCCGCGGTGACGAGGCGCTGGCGGCTGAAAACTTCGAGGAGGCGGTCAAGGCCTATGAACGGGTGCGCGACCAGGCGAGGAACCCTTTGCAGGCCGCCTTCGCCCGACTCCGAATCACGGATATCAAATTGACATCGGGAGATGCGGAGCTTGAAGAGGAGGCCGTGGTCGAATTGAGAAAGTTGCGTGAGGAACTGTCACAAACGGACAGTGCGTTTTACGAAGAGGGCAATCGGAAGCAGACCCTGACGTTTTTACAGAATGTGCGCTACCGCATCGGTCAGGCTCTGTTGCGGAAAGCGGGCCGTGAAGATGATGCGGAACTGCGTGCTCAGGCCGCGAACGAACTGAATTCGTTTTTGCAGGAATATCCCGATACCGATCAGGCGCCGGATGTGATGTATAACCTGGGCCGACTCTATTTGCAACAGGGCCAGTTTGACCAGGCCACCCGCACCTTTGATCAGTTGGCGGGTCGTTACCCTGAATCCGCGGCCGGTAAGGACGCCCTTTATTCGCTGGTGCGCGCCGCGCTGGAGGAGAATCAGGTGGAGGTGGCGCAGGACGCGGTTCGCCGCATGGTGGAACAACCGGAGTCTTTCGAAATCGAAAAAATTTATCAGGTGGCCCAACTGATGTTGGACAACAAACGCTGGCAGGAGGCGAAACGCAGCTTTGAACTGGTGCTGGCCAGTGAGCGGACCCGGGATGATGACACCTTGCGTCAACGGGCGTTATACGGAATGGGAAAAGCCTCGGTCGGTGCTGAAGAATATGAAGCGGCCGTGGAATCACTGCAGGCTCTGATTACGGAATACTCCACCTCCGCTTTGGTCGTGGATGCGGGACTTTCGCTGTCAGAGGCGTATTTGCGCATGGACCCGCCTCAGACGGATAAAGCGCGCGAGGCGCTGGGCGCGGTTTCCCGGATTCTGCGAAGCCGTCCCGATAAAGCGAATCGGGCCCGTCGCGATATTGCCCTGGGTCATGTGTCGATGGCGGAAGGCGAAAGCGGAGCCGCCCTGGCGAATTGGTACGGGGTAGGATTGACCCGGCCGGATTCCGAGGAACTGGGCGCCCTGGTTCGCGAAGCGATTCAATTGGCTTTGGACGTGGCCATGGAAGAGGTGAGGGAGGGGAACATGAACCGCTGGAATTTAATTGTGGAACTGACGGACCAATATCTCAAAAACTTTCCATTGGATAAAAAGGCGGAGGAGATGCGCAGTTTGAATGTAAGAGCCATCGGAATGGCGCCGGAAGAATAAGGAACCCTCGATATGAAAAAACCAATATACATACGAACAACTTTTTTGGGTACCCTCTGTGCCTGTCTGTTAGCCGCCGGCCCCGCCCGGGCGCAACAGGATCAGCAGGCCTACGTGGTGGTTCCCGGTGGAAACCAAGTGGCGGTGGAACAGATTCGGGTGCGTCCCGACGGTTCGCTGGTGGTCACAATTAACGGTCAGCCCCGGGATATTTCCCGGGACCAATATGTGCGGGCGGTGGGAATTCGCCCCGGGGGGATCGATCAGGCAAGGGCTTTGATCGCACAGCAAAAGGGAGAGGAGGCCAAGCCCGTTCTGACGGAAATCATGAACAGTTCCCGTTATCAGAGTTGGGATGCCATGGCGGGTGAAATGCTGGCCAATCTCCATTTGAATGAAGGCAATCCGGATCAGGCGAAACAGATTCTGTCGACCCTGCGCGAGCGATACGGATCAAATCTGGAAGGATTTTTTCCCGCCATTGAGCTGGTGGACTGGAAAACCAAAGTAGCCACCGGGGAAACGGCGGGACTGGAACAGGAGCTTGATATAATTATCAAAGAGGATCAAAACCGGATTCGCAAAGGAAACGCACAACTGGTGCGGGGGGATATCAAAGTACGCAGAAAAGATCTTCAATCCGCGGTGCTCGATTACCTTCGCACCGCGTACTTCTACAGCGATTTTCCGGAGTTGCAGGCCGAGGCCCTGTTTAAAACCGCCAAAACCTTTGCGGAAATTGGCGACACCGCACGCTTGCGGAAATACAGCGCTCTGCTAAAAGAACGTTATCCTGACAGTGAATACGCATCCCTGGAAATCGGTTTGTGAGCCCCCAAAAATTTTATAACCCCCCTATTGCATAGAAACAGGAGTATATGATGTCGAAAAAAACAATGTGGATTTTCGTGATGGCCGGAATGGCTCTCGTCGCCGGTTCGATCGGTCTGGCCCAGGAAGCGGGACAAGTCACGGTGACAGGTGAAGCCGCCAGTACCAGTCCTTCCTTTTTTAATGTGGTGACCTCGGCGGGCATACTGGGGATTATTCTCTGGTTGGCTATCTTTTTCACCTCGATTGCCTGTGTGGCCCTGATCGTGGATGCCTTCCTCACGGTGCGGGTGACCAAAGTCATGCCGCCCACATTGGTCAGCAACGTGCAAACGGCCATGGAACAGGGGGATGTGATGAAAGCCCTGCAGCATTGCGAGGAGGAGCCCTGCCCGGTTTCCAATATTCTTTCCGCCGGTTTCTCCAACGTGGAGGAGGGCTTCGACACCATTCAGGACGCGGTGTCCGTGGCTGCGGCCATGGAAGAGGAACGACTGATGCAGCGGGTGAACTACCTGAACGTGGTGGGGAATCTCGCCCCGATGTTGGGTCTGCTCGGTACGGTGCAGGGGATGATCTCCGCGTTCGCCGGGCTGGCCACCGCCGGCGCCGCCGGAGGCGGCGCGTTGGCCATGAGTATTTCCCAGGCTCTCTGGACCACCGCCTTTGGTCTGTTTGTGGCGATTCCGGCGTTGGCTTTCTTCTACTATTTCCGGAACCGGGCCTCCACCATTATTATCACTATGGAAATGCATACCCTGGAAGAGATCAAAATCCTTCGTAACGTGGAAGTGGTGTCGGACTGAACCCGGCTCAAACACACCGCTCCAACTAACGCCTAAGGCAAACCCATGAAGCAACGTCACATAGAATCCGTGAATTTGACCCCGATGATCGATATCGTCTTCCAGATGATTATTTTCTTCGTGTTCACTCTGGATTTGGAGCGGGAAAAATTCGATAGGGATATCACCATTCCGGAAGCTCGGGACGCCCGTGAGATCAAGGAATTCGAACCCGCCACCATTTATCCACAGGTGCTGGCGAACGGGGACATCAAGGTCGGAACCGCAGTGGTGAATCCGGCGCAGTTTCAGGAGTTGGTGCGCGGTGCCGTGCGGCGCTATGGCCGTGATATTCCGGTGATGATTTACGGCGCTGCCGAAGCGGAACATCGCGATATTCGCCGGGTGATGGATATTTGTTCCTCTGAGCAACTGTACAAAATCAACATCATCGGATTGATAGAAAAATCCCAGTAAAGAGGATGAATTGTGAGTAAACGTAAGCGAAAAAGAGTACGCAGCACCAAACGTCAGGTCGAGGATGTCCCGATGACCCCGATGATTGACGTGGTGTTCCAAATGCTGATCTACTTTGTGCTCACCTTTGAAATCCCCGATAAAATGTCACAGATGCAGGTATGGCGTCCGGCGGGAGAGGCTCCCAAGGAGAATCAAAAAGAATTTGATCCCACGACCATTACCGTTTATGACGGTTATTTCGCTTACAATGACACCCGGGTGACTCTGCCAACTTTGGAACGAACCTTCAATAGACTGGCGGATTTGAATCCCACCCAACCCATGATTGTGGTGGCAACTGCGGACAGCAAACACAGAAGCCTGGTGGAAGTGCTGAATTTATTGAATAAAGCCGGGCTGGAAAATGTCAGCCTGCTTTCGAGTAACTGAGTTCAATCAGGCGCAACTCAGATAATCCCGGCCCGCCTGAAGCCCGTCTGTTTTCAGACGGGTTTCTATTTTGTCACGGGCGCCCGGATTGGAGACTCCGAGTATAAAAAATGCGTTTGAGGGCAGCGTTTCCGGACTCTGCACCCTCCGCCCGTCAATCACCTGATCTATTTTTCCCGGATCCACGTCGATAAAACCCGCAAAGGGAAAACCGAGGGCTTCCAGAAGCTTAAAGCGGCGGCGGGTGAGGCGGCCGGCACCCCACAACCAGATTGGCCGGTTCGCCGGCAGGACTTTCACCAAATAGCGGCACTTGAGTTCGTAAAAGGCCTCCTGTGCATAGCGCGAGTCGTTCCGGGACAGGCGGGTCGGCGGGTCATTCCAGGTCATCAGTTTGCGGGGGAGTTTGTGGAATTCCGCGCCCGCATCCAGCCAGCGCAGCCACAATTCGTAATCCTCTGGAAAGTCCCCCTGTTGATATCCGCCGTATTTCGCCAGGGAAGCGGCCCGGAACATCACCGAAGGATGGGGAACCGGAGAATCCACAAAACGGTTGAGAAAATGATCCCCCGGGGAAAGCAGCCCGTTCACCCAGTCCACATGCGCGGCATACCCGGATTGCCGATTCCGGTCTCCTCCGAAGTCCACCTGACAGGAGACCAGATCACAGGCGGGGTGCGCCTCCAGAAAGGCGACTTGCTCAGAGAAGCGGTCGGTGTAACAGAAATCATCCGCGTCCATCCGGGCAAAATACTGATCCGACAGATCGGAACGCACCTGTTGCATTCGGATTCCCGCGTGTAAAATCACCTGTTGCAATGCGGATACAAGGCCCTGATGTTGGCGGGGGTAAAAGTGGATGCGGGGATCCTGTTGGCTGAGGCGGTGCCCAAGATTCGTTGAGCCGTCGGTGGATCCATCATCTATCCAGTGCAGTTCCCAATTTGGGTAGGATTGGTCGAGGATGCTTTGAACCGCCGCCTCCACCGTGTCAACGGCGTTGTAAACCGGAAACAGGATGGAGACTTGAGTGGGCATGTAAATCCACCGTAAGGACATTCGCAAATATGGAAAGGAAGTAATTTGTAAAGAGACGTCGGAGGTGTCCCTCAGGATAGCCGTGGGCACATGTACACAAAAAAGCCATATCGACGGTACAACATCAGCAATCAACAATCAAATATCATCAATCATCAATCAATCGGCAGGTGTTGTCCTCTTGCAAGCAAACGTTCACTCTGGACTAAAGGACTTACGTCGCAGCCCCACTGGGCCTCCCAGAGCGACAGGCAAGAATGCCTATCTCACTATTCTTTAAGCATCCTCGTCGGAATCGTCATCCTCATCCTCACCACTGTCCTCTTCGGGAGTCTCCTCATCATCGCCGGGGGCTTCCTCGGGTTTGACGGTTTCCTCTTCCTCTTCGTCGGGTTCGCGTTCGACCGGGATGGCGGCGACCAGGCGGTCGTTTTCATCCAGCCGCACCAGTCGCACGCCCTGTGTGCTTCGTCCCATGGGGCGCAGATCCTCCACTTTCATGCGGATGACCACTCCCCGCTCGGTAATGAGCATGAGGGCGTGGTTGTCGTTGACGGTGAAGGCGGTGACCACATCGCCGTTGCGTTCGTTGACCCTGATGGTGCGGACCCCCAGTCCGCCCCGTTTGGTTTCGCGGTATTCGCTGATGGGTGTTCGTTTTCCGTAGCCGTTTTCGCAGACCACCATCAGGTATTCCTCGGGATCGACCACGGAGCAACTGACCACCTGCTGGTTCTCACGCAGACGAATGCCGCGGACTCCGCGGGCCACCCGGCCCATGTCGCGCAACTGACTTTCGTTAAAGCGGACCGTCATCCCACCGGAAGTGGTGATCATGAGTTCATCATTGCCGTTGGTGAGTTTGACGTTGATGAGCAGATCGTCCTCGGTAATTTCAATCGCCTTAATCCCGTTGGTCCGCACATTTTTGAAGGCGGCCAGGTTGGTTTTCTTGGCGGTTCCCTTGCGGGTGGTGAAGATCACGTATTCGTCTTCACTGAATTCGCGGATACGCATGAACGCGGCGATCTTTTCGTTTTCCTGCAGTTCGAGGAGATTGACGATGGCTTTTCCTTTGGAGCCGCGCGGGGATTCGGGAATGTCGTAGACTTTTTTCCAGAACACCCGCCCTTTCTCGGTGAAGCACAACAGAATATCATGGGTGGAGGCAAAGAAGATGTTTTCGACAAAGTCCTCTTCTTTGGTGCTCATGGCCCGGATGCCGCGTCCGCCGCGGCGCTGTTCTTTGTAGGTGTCGGCGGGCACCCGCTTGATGTAGCCCTGGTGACTGATGGTGATCACGGAGGGGCGGTCTTCAATCAGATCTTCGAAATTGATTTCGGAATCGTCAGCTCCGATTTCGGTACGGCGGGGATTTCCGTATACACGCTGCATTTCGATGAGGTCGTCTTTGATTACCGCGTAAATCAGTTTGGGATCGGCCAACAGGGATTTCAGGTAGGCGATACGCTCCTGGATTTCGTCGTATTCGCCCTGCACCTTGTCGCGTTCGAGTCCGGTGAGCTGGTACAGCCGCATTTCAAGAATGGCGTTGGCCTGGATTTCGGAGAATCCAAAGCGGTCGATCAGATTGGTGCGGGCCTCGTCACGGTTGGAGGCGGCCCGGATGATGCGCACGATCTCGTCCATGTTGTCCATGGCGATAAGCAGGCCTTCCAGAATATGAGCGCGGGCCTCGGCCTTGGCCAAGTCAAATTGAGTGCGGCGGGTAACCACTTCAAAGCGGTGATCGAGGAAGGCTTTGAGCATTTCTTTCAGGTTCATGACCTTGGGGCGGCCATGATCAATCGCGAGCATGATGACCCCGAAGGTGTTTTCGAGGAAGGTCTGCTTGTACAGATTATTCAGCACAATGGAGCCCATGGCGTTGCGCTTGATTTCCACCACCACCCGGATTCCGTCTTTGTCGGATTCGTCCCGGACATCCGAAATGCCCTCGATTTTCTTTTCCCGCACCAGTTCGGCGATTTTGGCCACCAGATTGGCTTTGTTGACGGTGTAGGGGAGTTCGGTGATGATGATGGTTTCTTTGCCGCGGGCATCCTCTTCGATTTCCGCGCGTCCCCGGATGCGGACCAGTCCGCGTCCGGTTTCGTACATTTTAATGATTTCATTCACGCCGCGAATCATGGCGCCGGTGGGGAAGTCGGGACCCTTGATGAACTGCATGAGTTCGCGGATGGAGCAGTGCGGATTTTCGATGAGGTGAACCAGCCCTTCGATCAATTCGTCCAGATTATGCGGTGGAATGTTGGTGGCCATGCCCACCGCGATTCCGGTGCTGCCGTTGGCGAGCAGGTGGGGAATGCGGCAGGGGAGCACGGTGGGCTCCTGCAGTTTTTCGTCAAAGTTGAGCCGCATATCCACGGTGTCTTTGTCGATATCGGCGAGCAGGTCTTCAGCCAGGCGGTTGAGTCGGCACTCGGTGTACCGATAGGCGGCGGGGGGATCCCCGTCGATGGAGCCGAAATTCCCCTGGCTGTCGATGGTGGGATAGCGCATGGAGAAGAGCTGGGCCTGGCGGACCAGAGCGTCGTACACGGCGGAGTCGCCGTGGGGATGGAATTTACCCATAACCTCCCCGACCACGCGGGCGCATTTGACGAAGGGCCGGGTGTGCAGCCAGCCGCCTTCCTTCATGGCAAAGAGAATCCGGCGGTTCACCGGTTTCAGGCCGTCGCGGGCGTCGGGCAGGGCGCGGCCGATAATGACGGACATCGAATAATCGATGTAGTCACGTTGCATTTCCTCTTCAATATTGATGAGGTCGATATGATCTGCGGGGGGAAGTTCTGGATCCATGTGTGTTGATGTCCGGGGGTCAAATATCTAAATTGCGTACATTGAGTGCGTTGGCTTCGATGAAGTCGCGGCGGGGGCTGACTTCGTCGCCCATGAGAATTGTGAAAATCTGGTCAGCCTTGATCACATCCTCGAGCACGACTTTGACCAGTTTGCGGCAGCGGGGATCCATGGTGGTTTCCCAGAGCTGAATGGGATTCATTTCCCCCAGCCCTTTATAACGCTGAATGGTCATGCCCTTTTTGCCCAGATCGCGGATTTGATCGAGCAGTGACATAATGTTGGTCAGTTCGGCCACGGTTTCCTCGCCCTCGCGCAGAGAGAAAATCGGTTCCTCGCCGCCCACCAAACGGGTGGGGTCGAGACCCAGGGCGGCGAGAGCATCCAGATTTTCGCGAATCCGGTCTTTGGATTGAATATCCACGTACAGGAAGGGGCGGCCCTCGGCCTCCAGTTCCTCGTTGATGGCGCGGAGCTGCTCCTCGTCGAATGCAAAGCGGGTTTCCTTCTCCTTGCCGCTGCCGCGGAGGACCACGTACAGGGGAAGTTGACCATCCTCCCGCCGGGCGGCGAGGTAGAGGGCGGGTTCGACACCGCGTCGTTTCACCAGGTCGATCATGGGTTCGAGTTTGTGCAGAATCTCCAGGGTTTTGTTTAGGGCCTCGGCCGTCAACAATTCGCTGCCGTCCGCCGCGTGGGCGGTGATTTTGTCCGATCCCAACTCCATGAGGATACGGGTCAGCTCGGCATCGTTCTGCACATACTCCTCGCGCTTGCGGCGCACGATTTTGTAGAGCGGGGGCTGGGCGATATAAATGTAGCCGCGCTCGATCAGTTCGGGCATCTGACGGTAGAGGAAGGTCAGAATCAGGGTGCGGATGTGAAGCCCGTCCACGTCCGCGTCGGTCATGATGATGATGCGGTGGTAGCGGGCTTTGTCGATATTGAAGTCGTCCTTGCCGATTCCGCAGCCGATGGCGGTGATCATGGTCTGGATTTCCTTGTTTCCGAGAATTTTATCCAGACGGGCTTTCTCCACGTTCAGCACTTTTCCGCGCAGGGGCAGAATGGCCTGGAAGGTGCGGTCGCGCCCCTGTTTGGCGGAGCCGCCGGCCGAATCTCCTTCCACGATGTAAATTTCGCATTTGGAGGGGTCGCGCTCCGAGCAATCGGCCAGTTTTCCGGGCAGAGAGGCGGAGTCCAGGGCTCCTTTGCGCCGGGTGAGTTCCCGGGCCTTGCGGGCCGCCTCGCGGGCATTGGCCGCCACCACCGCTTTTTCGATGAATTTGCGGGATTCGGCGGGGTGTTCCTCCAGATAGACACCGAGATTTTCGTTGACCACGTTTTCCACGATGCCCTGGACCTCGCTGTTGCCCAGTTTGGTTTTGGTCTGCCCTTCGAACTGCGGATCGGGGACTTTGACGCTGATAATGGCGGTGAGACCCTCGCGGATGTCGTCACCGGTCATAGCGGTTTTATCGTCCTTGATCAGTTTGTTGGCTTTGCCGTAGGCATTGATGGTGCGGGTGAGGGCGGAGCGGAAGCCGCTGAGGTGGGTGCCGCCTTCGTGGGTGTTGATGTTGTTGGCGTAGGAGAGGATGCTCTCATTGTAGGCATCCGTGTATTGCATGGCCACTTCCACGCCGATGCCGTCCTTTTCCTTATCGAAGTAGATCACATCGTCATGAATAGGCGCCTTGTTCACATTCAAATACTTCACGAACTCGGAGATCCCGCCGTCGTACTGAAACTCCTCCCGGCGGGAATCGTCGTCTTTCTTCAGGATCACCTTCACGCCGCGGTTGAGGAAGGCCATTTCCCGCAGACGGTTGGTGAGGATATCCCAGGAGAACTGGAGGGTTTCGAAAATCTGATGATCCGGCATAAAGGTGATCTTGGTGCCGGTGTTGGCGCAGTGGCCGAGCACCTCGAGTTTCTTTGCGGTTTTGCCGCGTTCGAAGCGCATGTGATGGATTTCCCCGTCGCGCCGAACCTCGACCTCCAGCCATTCACTCAGGGCGTTCACGCAGGAGACCCCGACCCCGTGCAGACCGCCGGAAACCTTATAGGAATTGCTGTCGAATTTGCCCCCGGCATGTAGAATGGTCAGCACCACCTCGACTGCGGGTTTATTTTCTTTTTTGTGAATATCGGTGGGAATGCCGCGTCCGTTATCGGCCACGGTGACGGAGCCGTCCAGATTCAGGGTGACCTCCACCCAGTCGCAGTGACCGGCCAGGGCCTCGTCAATCGAGTTGTCCACCACTTCGTAGACTAAATGATGCAGGCCCCGGGTGGAGGTGTCGCCGATGTACATTCCGGGACGTTTCCTGACCGCCTCCAGGCCCTCCAGAACCTGAATATTGCTGGAGGTATAGGTGGCCGGATTCACACCGGGGGGGATAGAAGGGATATCAGTTGGGTCAGTCATAGGATCGGGAGGTTTTCGGCAAAGCGGGTCCGAATCAACGTTCGGATTTAAGCTGGGTAATCTCTATCCGAAGCTGCTCACAGAACAAGGGTATTTGCGGTTTATTTTAGATGATTTCCGAGCGTCGGAAGGGCGGAAAAATGCCTTTCCGATGTTCGGAAGACGGGCGGTGGGGCGGGATGAATCTTTTCGCTCTCCGGCCGAGGCCGAAGAGCGGTTTTTTTTTTGGGGGGGGGACGGGATATCGAGTATTGAATTTCTCCGCACTCCGGGCAAGCCCGAAGAGCGGATTTTTTTGGGGGGGGGCGGGATATCGGGTATTGAATTTCTCCGCTCTCCGGCCAAGGCCGAAGAGCGGTTTTTTTTGGGGGGATGACTGTCGGGACTTATTATGAGACCCTCTGGTCAGGCGTCAGCAGTCATTCGTCATTGGTAACACATTTTCCCAATGACAAATGACCCATGACCGCCGCCGGGTCTCATCCCTTCAAATTCCGATTCCCTTCGGCGGCGGGGCTTATATGAGACCCTCCTACTCCTAATCTTAATCGTAATCCTAATCGAAATTGGCACATCGATTATGATTACGAGCACGATTATGAGTATGAGGCTGATTCTCTTTCCTCAAAGTTTATCACGCGTTCCGCGTGGCTTGCCACGCGGAACGCGTGGTTCGACTCCGGCGATGGCACCATCCCCTGACCTCTCCCCTCTCCCTTCTGACTTCTCCTTCTCTACAGCCCCCGCGCTTTGTCGGCGAACTGCTGGGCTTTCATGGAGAGTTCGGCGGCTTTGAAGCAGTGGGCCTGGGTCATGGCGTTTTCGGTGCGGTTGAGCACGTCGAGAATGAGGCGTCCGTAGAATGGAAAGCCGATTTTTCCGTTGCAGGGAATTCGCTTTTCGCCTTCGTGATCGACCAGGTACACAACTTGCGACTCCTGGGGCTCGCGGGTGATATCGTTGTATTTTCGGACTTCAATATAGCCGTCGGTGCCGAGCACGAAGGTGCGTCCGTCGCCCCAGGCGCGGTGTCCGCGGGGGTTGAACCAGTCGATGCGGCAGTAGCAGGAGACTCCGTTGTCGGAGGTGAGGGAGGCCTCTCCGAAATCCTCGAGTCCGGGAGTGTCCGGATTGGCGATATTGTCCACCCGGGCGAAATTGAGAGTGGCGTCTTTGGCTCCGGCGTAGGACAGGAACTGTTCAAACTGGTGGGAGCCGATGTCGGTGAGGATGCCGCCGTATTTCTCTTTTTGGAAAAACCAGTCTGGACGGCTTGGTTTGTTGAGGTTGTGGGGGGCCATGATCAGCACCTGCACCACTTTCCCGATGGCGCCTTCGGCAATCAGTTCCCCCGCATACCAGCCGGCCTCGGTGTGGAGACGTTCGCTGAAATCACAGAGATATTTCCGGCCGGTCTCCTCCACCACGGTTTTGGCCTCCGCCAATTGTTCGAGGGTGGTGAAGGGGGATTTGTCGCTGTAGTAGTCCTTTCCGGCACGCAGGGTTTGAAGTCCGAACCCACAGCGGTCGGAGGGGATGGCGGCGGCGGTGACCAGGTGTACGTCGGGGTCCGCCAGAATCTGTTCAAAGGAGTCCGCGCGTTTGGTGTCGGGATATTTGGCGCAAAAGTCGTCCAGACGCTTGTCATCCGGGTCCCAGGCCCATTTGCAGACCCCGCCCGCTTCGAGCAGACCGTTGGTTTGCCCGAATATATGCCCGTGGTTAAAGAAGGCGGAGGCGAACACAAAATCACCTTTCTCCACCACCGGTTGAGGTTTGGCCGCCGTGGGGGCCCAATTCATTCCGTCGCGTGCTGAGTTCATGTGGGGTCTCCTGTTTTTTTAAAAGGATTTAGAAAAGTCGTCCGCACCGCCTGCGGGCTCTTTGACAACTTTTTTGTGAGTGGAGTTCCTGATCTTATCCATCAGCATCGTCTCATAGGCGGTTCCGTCCAACGGCATCTGCACGGTGCAGTCGTTGAGTCCGGAATAAATCATGGCGTTGGCCAGTTCCACCGAATGAAGGCCTTCTTTGGCCGGGGCGATAAGCTTTTCGCCCTTGAGAATGGTGTTGGCGAAGTTTTTGAGAATGCCCAGATGCTGTTCACCGTTCCCGCTGAAGGGAATCTGGATTTTCCAGGTGTCGGGACGTCCGAAGCTGCTATCGGTGGCGGCGCAAAATTCGGAGCTTTCCTCTTCGTTCCGGGTCCAGGTGATGTCCGTGCCTTCGACAACAACCCGTCCCCGCTCGGCGGCGATTTCCAGTCGGTTGGTCCCGGGGGTCTCGCCGGTGGTGGTGATGAACACGCCGGACATGCCGTCCTTGTACCGAAGGTAGGCGGTGACATCGTCTTCCACTTCGATATCGTGGAATCGTCCGAGTTCAATGTGGGCGCGGACGGAGTCGGGTATGCCGAAAAGCCACTGCCAGAGGTCGAGCTGGTGGGGGCACTGATTCAGTAATACTCCGCCGCCTTCTCCCTCCCAGGTGGCCCGCCAGCCGCCGGATGAATAATACTGAGCGGTTCGGAACCAATCGGTAATGGTCCATTGCACCCGGTTGATTTTGCCGAATTCCCCGGAGTCGATGAGATGCTTCAGTTTGATATAACGGGGATCGGTCCGCTGATTAAACATGGCGGCGAACACCTGTTTTTCGTCCTTGTGGGCGGCGATCAGGTGTTCACAATCCGCTTTGTGCACGGAAATGGGTTTTTCAACCAGAGTGTGCAGACCGGCTTCCAGCGCGGCGATGCCCAGGATGGTGTGATCGTAGTGCGGGGTGGCGATCAAAACCGCGTCCACTTTACCGGACGCGATAAGGTCGGCACCGGAGTTGTAAAAGGGAACATCCGGGAAAAGCTCCGCTTTTTCAGGTCTGAGGTCGGCAATCGCGGCCAGTTCCAGTCCCGGAACTTCCCCTTTGCTAACCCGGGTGGCGTGACCGCTGCCCATGTTCCCGATTCCGATAATTCCAAAACGCACAGTAGAAGGTGTTGATGTTGTCATAGGGGGTTTCCCTAGCAAAGAGAACGAAAAAAGCGATGGAGGAATGTGGAAAATGTGATGGCAGGAACTTTCTGACTCTGGATTTCCATATGGAGCGTGGGCGCCCCCGCCCACCCGTTGACAGGACGGCGGGGGCGCCGTCGGTCCATGCCCAATCGCCCACACGGCAATCCGAACTTAGTGTGAACGCGATTGTGGATGGGTTTAACCGACAGTTCACCGGATTCATTATACAATTTTGTTGAGCGGAATCAACGAATGAGCTATAAACTCCTTATCATTAATTCTAAGCTATTTTTGGAAATTGATCCACTTTTCCGGGTGGATCAACGGATCCGTTGAATCACTTGTTGGCAGAGAGAGAATCAGAAGAATCCAACCACGAATGGACACGAATGAACACGAATCCTACGTGAGCAAAGGCACACTGAAACAGAGAAATCCGTACCGAAAATATCGTGAATTCATAAATTGGATTGTCAAGGTTCCGAAATCCATTTACCCTATACATTCACATGACCATTCGTGTCCATTCGTGGTTAAAACTCCAAATGCCAACCAGCAGTCGCACCGAACCTCGTAAACTCGGTCCGGTGGACTGAGACGTTGAACCAGAAAATGAAATACCTGGATCTCCTCGGTAAACAGTTGAAGAGCGATGATGTTATCGACATTCTCGAACGTGATGCCCTCGACGTGGTTTATGCGTTCGACCGCCTGCATGAAAACCAGCCGGATGAATATTGGGTCTCATCGAGGGCAGAGGGGATTCAGATGCGTTTCAAACCACATCAGAGCACCTGAATTGGGCGCATCCCAGAATTGGTGTTCTCACAGAGGGTTACACATAGTGGCTGTAGGCGTTTACGCCACAGGCCGCTGACTGGGGCTCCGGTCCGTGG
>JBBDRC010000259.1:0-3027 GCA_040905625.1 Kiritimatiellia bacterium | reverse complement strand
ACCGTCCGCTGGGTATGGTCCCCGGCATCATGCCAGTCGTAATGAATCCGGGCCAGCCGTGGGTCGGGATCCATTTCCTGCACGGCTGGATGTTCAAGGAGATCCTCCAGGTTGCGGGTCAGTTCCTCCTGACGGCTGGGCGACATGATAAAATCCCAAAAAGCATGGAAACTTCGGCCCTGATCCGAATCCGTGATCGCATTGCGCTTTCCGAGAATCTCCTCAAGCAAGGTGGCTTTGCCCCCTTCCCAAAGAGCGATTTGTTCGCGGACATCCCTGTCCAGACGACGGAAATTGGCTTCGACTTCCCGGAAGTCGCCCAGAAATTCCCGGGCGAGCTGTGTGAACTGCTGAAAGCGGTCCCGAAGCCTGGTGTCGTCCAGCAGGGGTATTTCCCCGGCCGCCACCCGCTCGATTTCCGCTTCAATCGCCTCACGTTGCTTATGGAGTTCGGCCAGACGCACCTCGGGATTGGTTTCCGTTCCCAGATGCATTTGACGCAGCAGGTCAAAAAGGGTCAGCAGCCGTGATTCGGTGCCCACGAATTTCCGTTCTGTCAGCGAGGAGAGCCAAGTGAGGGCCCGTTCTGTGGCCGGGGTGATATCAAAAAAAGCCTCGTCACTTCCCTGCTGATAAAATTTGCGCAGCCAGCCTTTTTCCGGATCGGCCCAGTCATTCAAATACTCTCTGGCTGACTTGGGAAAGGCGGTCGTCCCTTTGATCTCCCGCAGGGCAAAAAGCTCGTTTTCCAGCTTTTCCACTATTCTGGATTCCTCCATCAGGCGTTCATTGGCCTTCAGAAAAGTTTTGTGCAGAAAAGAAGCAATCAACGGCGCATGATCTGATCGCAGCAACCGCCAGGCCGGATGCTTGTTCCGCAGCGTCTCCAGGATTTCAAAGCTGAACGTAGTTTCAGAAGTCGGGTCCATATAAATAGATGTTGAACTCACCCGTGCATATCAGCCGGGTGATTGCGATCCGAGTTGTTCCCGCAGAAGGGTTTCGGCGCTTTCGACGGCCTGCCGCAGTTTGGAGGGGTCTTTGCCGCCCGCCTGCGCCCGGTCGGCTTTGCCGCCGCCGCCGCCATCGCACATGTTGGCGATGGGGCCTATCAGTTTTCCGGCATGTGCGCCTTTACTCTGGCATTCATCGGCGACCGAAACGGCGAAAAAGACTTTTCCGTCCGCACTGCCGCCCAGCACGATCACGGCGGGATTCAGTTTCACCCGCAGATCGTCCATGGCTTCGCGCAGTCCCTGTGCGCCGACGCCCTCCATCGCCGCAGCCAGCAGGGTGACTCCCTCCACATCCCTCGCCTGCGCGGATAAATCGCCCGCCTGATTTTTGGCGGCTTCCGCCTGTAATTCCTGAATGGCTTTTTCGGCGTCTTTCACCTTTTTCAGCAGAACCCCGGCTCTCTCCGGGGCTTCGTTCGGCTTCACGCTCAATGCGGCGGACACCTGCGTGAGCAGCGAATGCTCCTTCGCCGTGAAGCGGCTGGCGGCCCGGCCGCAAACGGCCTCGATCCGGCGCACCCCGGCGGAAATGCTGCTTTCGGATATCAGGCGCACCTGCCCGATTTCGCCGATGTGCCGGACGTGGGTTCCGCCGCACAGCTCCTTGCTCCATCCTCCGATATCCACCACCCGCACCACATTGCCGTATTTCTCTCCAAAGGTGGCGATCACGTCGTCGGGTTTGTCGTCGAACGCGGTTTCGAAGGTGTCGACAGCATCATTTTCGATCAACGCCTGATTGATCATGGATTCTATTTCCTGAAGCTGTTCCGGGTGGACGGCCTCAAAGTGATTAAAGTCAAAGCGGAGGCGGTCGGGGCCCACGTGGGAACCCGCCTGCAACAGGTGCGTACCCAGCAATTTCCGCAGGGCCCAGTTCAGAATGTGGGTGGCGGAGTGGTGACGCTGAATGTCGCGACGGCGGGCCGCATCCAGGAACAGGGTCACCGGAGTTCCCGGGTCGGCGGAGGTCATGGGCTCCTCCAGTTTGTGCAAATGGCGTCCGGCCTCGTCCCGGACCGTATCCACGATTCGCACATTCGAATTCCCCAGGCTCACCGATCCGATATCGCCGATCTGCCCCCCCATTTCGGCATAAAAGGGAGTGACCGGTGTCACCAGATAGTGGGTCCCGTTCTGCTCCAGAATTTCCAGCACCTCGGTTTCGAATCCGGACCAGTTAGCGGGATCAAATCCGACAAATTCGGTCGCGGCACCCCCGCCCGCAAGTTTAATGACACTGGTTTTCCGTGCGTCGCGTGCCCGCTGACGCTGTTTTTCCATAGCGGATTCGAATCCGGCGTGATCCACGGTCAGCCCCCGTTCACGGGCCAGGATCTCGGTGAGGTCGAGTGGGAAACCATAGGTGTCGTACAGGGTAAACGCATCGTCTCCGGTAATCACACCGTCCGCCTGCTCCGCGACAGATGCAAAAAGGTGCATGCCCCGATCGAGGGTGCGGTCGAAAGCGGTTTCCTCGGCGGAAATCACCTTTTTGATGATCTCCTCCTGTTTCCGAAGCTCGGAAAAGGTGTTTCCGAGGTTTCCGATGGTCGGAACCACGAGTTTGGCGAAAAATCCGGGCTCCAGATTGAGGCGGCGTCCGTACATGACCGCGCGGCGGAGGATGCGTCGAAGCACGTAATTTCGTCCTTCATTTCCGGGCAGAATTCCATCGGCGATTGAGCAACACAGGGTTCGAATGTGGTCGCCCAGAACCCGGAACACGATATCGCGGATTTCGTCTGGAGTGGGTTTCGCGGGATCGGCGGGGAGGGTGGCTCCGTAGTGCTGTCCGGACATTTCCTCGATAACCGCGAAGATGCCGTCGAAGAGATCGGCGTTGTAATTGGAGGGAGGTCTGGAAAAATCGGTGAAATTTTGAGTGGTGGCCATGATGCCGGCCACACGTTCGAAGCCCATGCCGGTGTCGATGTGGCGGGCGGCGAGTTCCTCAAAGCTTCCGTCCTCGTTGGCGTTGTACTGGATGAACACCAGGTTCCAGATTTCG
>JBBDRC010000258.1:0-18494 GCA_040905625.1 Kiritimatiellia bacterium | reverse complement strand
ACAATCCGAAAGAAACTCGAGAAAAGTCTGTATTCTGTGGGCTGACCCCTCTTTTGTGGGCTGACCCCTCTTTTGTATTCTGTGGGTGACCCCTCTTTCTCTTTCTTACCGCTGGTAAGTTTCGACTTCGGGGATGAAGGTGAAGACATCAAGCTTTGATTATTTACAGTTGATTTGTGTATGATTGTGGAGCATAGAAAGTTCTAATGAGTTTCTTACAATCGTATACCACGTGGAAAGACGGAAAAGTCAGTTTCACCCGTCTTCAGGCCAGCCGCTTCGCAAAGCGGGTGGCGGATGATTTCAACCCCATTCACGATGTGGACGCCAAGCGCTTCTGCGTGCCGGGCGATCTGCTGTTCGCGGTGCTGCTGGAGCGGCTGGGTCTGTACCCCCGGATGGATTTCTCCTTCGCGGGCATGGTGGGGGACGGAGTCCCGCTGCATTTCGACGAGACGGTTTCCGGCCAGTTGCAGTTGGTGGATGAGCGGGGAAAAGAATATCTGCGGGCCTCCTTTTCGGGTGAACCGAACCGGGATCAGGCGGTGATTGAAAAGACCATTCGCAGTTATGTCCGATTTTCCGGACACAACTTTCCGCATGTGCTGGGCGAACTGATGGAGAAGCACGGGGTCATGATCAATATCGACCGTCCCCTGGTGATTTACGAAAGCATGTCGTTGAATCTGGACCGCTCCGACGTGTCGGATTTAAGCATTGAGCACACGGGCGCGACGATGGAAGTGGTGGGGAAGCGGGGAAACGCGAGTTTGACCTTCCGGTTTCTGGAACGGGGCGAAGCGGTGGGGACCGGAGAAAAAAAAATGGTGCTGAGCGGACTGCGGGAATTCGACGCGTCGGTCATGCGGCAAATGGTGGAAAAATACGATCAGCGAAAAGCGGATAAAATTGAGTGATTTTTTTCTTGCGTACTTCTAAGACGTATGTATAGCAGACGTATGAACACAAAAGAAGACCTCACTCACAAGCAGCGCGCCGTTTACGACTATATTCGATTCAGGATCGAGAAGGACCGCTGTCCCCCCACCGTTCGTGAAATTGCCGACGAGTTCGGTATTAAGTCCCCCAAAGGCGCCTCCGATCATTTGGCGATGCTGGAGCGAAAAGGCTGGATTCAGCGGACCCCCGGATTGAGCCGGGGCATTCACCTCACGGAGGAGGAACTGGGAATCCCGCTGTTGGGCAAAGCGGCGGCCGGTCATCCGATTTTGGCCCAGGAAAACGTGTTGGGGCATTTGAGCTTCGCCCAGTTATTCGGATTGCAGGATCGGTTTTCCGTGCAAATTTCAGGAGACAGCATGGAGAAGGCCGGCATTCACGATCAGGATTATGTCATTGTGCAGCGTGGCGGCGATTTTCGTGACGGAGATATTGTGCTGGCCATGGTGGACGGGGAAAGCACGGTGAAACGGATCTACAAGGAATCGAACAAACGCTATCGCCTGCAACCGGAAAGTGACCGCCATTTCCCTCTGTATGTGGAGGATTCCCAGCCCGATTTTCAGATCCTGGGACGGGTGGTGGGGGTTGTGCGGCGGTACTAAAACTCTGTCACAGTGAACTTGTCGGGTGGAGTTGTACGCCGCCCCCACAAAGAGACCCGTGAGCTTGAGCCCGTTCGAAAGCCATTTAGTCCTGAGACGGATACGCCATGCATGGGGGAGTGGCGCATTCGGGTGGACGTCAGGCGTTGACCCGCCGGAGGCGGGTAAATATTTCACCCTGCCTTTGGCGCTTTCGGGGAGAGTCAGGATCAGAAGATCACATTCCCTCCCCGAAAACACCAAATTCAGGGCAAACTGAACGCCCACCGTCCACAGTTCCAAAACGGGCCTGAATGTGTCTGACCGAATGCGACACTCACGGCACGCGGCGCCCCCGCCGCAATACCCATGTAAGGTGATATTCTCTGGAGGATTGACCAAGAGGTGGAATGTAAAGCGGACTTCGCGTTTACGCGGAGGATGTAAAGATTCACATTACGAAATGCCGCTCTCCCCTAAACCACCGCTCTTCCCGCTTGCGGGGAGAGCGGAACGATTCATCTTACCATAAACAACATTGTTGCTTTCGTAAATACCCGACAATTTCATTGTGACAGAGTACTGGATTACCTGAATTTATTTCCGCTGGGAGAGGCCAGGAAGTATTCCTGCAGGGCGGTGACCTGCCAGTCGCGTTTATTGATGTATTCAATGGCGGCAATGCTGGGCAGGGCTCCCCATTTGGTGGTGATGATGGGAATGCCCCGCAGCACGGCCTCGGCCCGGATCTTGACTTCGTCCTTGCGGGAGATGGCGTTGCTGGGAGTGTTAATGATAAGATCGACCTTTCCGTCGGCCATGTAGTCGCGGATGTTGGGGGATTCTCCTTCCGCAAGCTTGTAGAGCCGTTCGGAGTGGATGCCGATGGCGGCCAGCGCCTCGGAGGTTCCCTCGGTGGCGATAATCTTGAATCCGATGCGGTGCAGGGTTTTTCCAATTTCGGTCATCCACTCTTTGGAGTCGTCATTGGCGCTGAGGAAAACCGTTCCGGTTTTGGGCAAGGCCTGTCCGGCGGCGATCTGGGCTTTCCAGAACGCGGCTTCGAAGACGTAGTCCATGCCCATCACCTCGCCGGTGGATTTCATTTCCGGACTGAGAATCGGGTCCACTCCGGCAAAGCGGTTGAAGGGGAAGACGGCTTCTTTCACCGCGTACCAGTGATAGTTGGGCGTTCCGAGACTCGGAAGGTCGAGTTCCTTGATCTTCCGACCGACGGAAACCTGGGCGGCCAGTTTGGCCAGCGGCACTCCGGTGGCTTTACTCAGAAAAGGAACCGTCCGGGAGGCGCGGGGGTTGATTTCGATGATGTAAATCTCGCCTTCGTGCACCGCGATCTGCACATTGAGCAGGCCTTTCACTTTCAGGGCCATGGCGATTTTTCCACAGGAATCCTTGATGCGGTCGACCAGCAGGGGGGACAGGGAGTAGGGCGGGGTGCAGCAGGCGCTGTCGCCGGAATGTATGCCCGCGGCCTCCACGTGTTCCATGACTCCGCCCACGTAGACATCCTCGCTGTCACAGAGCACATCCACATCGGCCTCAATGGCGTTTTCGAGAAAACGGTCGATGAGCACCGGATGATTGGGGGCGGCTTTAATCGCTTCTTTGACAAACGGAATAATGTCGTCCTCTGTCCGGGCCACCATCATGGCGCGTCCGCCAAGCACGTAAGACGGGCGGATCATTACCGGCAGACCGATTTTCCGTGCGGTGGCGACCGCGTCGTCGGTGTTCATGGCGGTGGCGCTCTGGGGCTGCCTGAGGCCCAGTTGGTCGAGCAGCAGACGGCATCGCTCGCGG
This sequence comes from Kiritimatiellia bacterium, assembly GCA_040905625.1. GTDB lineage: Bacteria > Verrucomicrobiota > Kiritimatiellia > SS1-B-03-39 > UBA6053 > UBA6053. Next base: position 15,129 of record JBBDRC010000258.1, on the reverse strand, counting down.
TCCTCGGCCTGGTCAATACTGTCGGAGGGGGTTCCCAGCACCGGCACCCCGGCGGCGGCGAGGGGCACCGAGAGATTCAGCGGGGTTTGTCCGCCCATTTGCACGATCACCCCTTCGGGTTGTTCGCGGTCGTGGATGTTCATGACATCCTCGAAGGTGAGCGGCTCAAAATACAGTTTATCCGAGGTGTCGTAGTCGGTGGAGACGGTTTCGGGATTGGAATTCACCATGATGGTTTCATAGCCCATGTCGCGGAGCGCCATCACGGTGTGAACGCAACAGTAGTCGAACTCGATTCCCTGTCCGATGCGGTTGGGTCCGCTGCCCAGCACCATGATTTTGGGTTTGTCGTTGGCACGGTTCTCATCCACTGTTCCATAGCTGGAATAATAATAGGGGGTATACGCGGCAAATTCGCCCGCGCAGGTGTCGACCACCCGGTAGTTGGGAATAATGCCCATTTTTTTGCGGATTTCGCGTACTTCCAGTTCGTTGAGATTGCGCAGGGCGGCAATCTGGGCATCGGAAAATCCGTCGTCCTTGGCGGATTTCATCAGTTCGGCGTTCAGTTCCGGAGCGTCCTGGATTTCCTTTTCGAGTTCGCAGATTTGCTGGAACATATCGAGGAACCAGGGATCAATGTGGGTGCGTTCGTGGAGTTCGGCGATGGACATCCCGTTTTTGATCTCGGTTTTGATGCGGAAAATCCGGTCCGGATTGGTGGTGGCGAATTTCCCTTCCAGTTTTTTGTCCTCAACCAAAGCCTCGCATTTGAGATCGTAGCCGTCGAGACCGCGTTCGAGTCCGCGCAGCGCCTTTTGAAAGGCCTCTTTCATGTTGCGTCCGATGGCCATGGTTTCGCCCACGGATTTCATGCTGACACCGAGGCTGGGAATGGAGCCGTTGAATTTTTCGAAGGCGAAGCGGGGAATTTTGACCACGCAGTAATCGAGGGTGGGCTCGAAGCAGGCCGGGGTTTCCCGGGTAATGTCGTTGGGCAGTTCATCCAGGGTGTAGCCCACCGCCAGCTTGGCGGCGATTTTGGCGATAGGAAAGCCGGTGGCCTTGGAGGCGAGGGCGGAGCTGCGGGAGACCCGGGGGTTCATTTCGATCACGACCATGCGGCCGTTTTCCGGATTGATGGAGAACTGCACATTGGATCCGCCGGTTTCCACTCCGATCGTGCGCATCACCCGTATGGTGGCGTCCCGCATTTCCTGGTATTCCACATCGGTGAGGGTCTGGGCGGGGGCGACGGTGATGCTGTCGCCGGTGTGAATGCCCATATGGTCGAGGTTCTCGATGGCGCAAATAATCACCACGTTGTCTTTGTGGTCACGCATCACCTCCATCTCGTATTCCTTCCAGCCGTAGACGGACTCCTCAATGAGAACGGTGGTGTTCAGGCTGGCTTTGAGCCCGCTGGCCGCGACTTCCCGCAATTCCTCCGGGTTGTCGGCGGTTCCGCCACCGGTTCCGCCCAGGGTGAAGCTGGGACGCACGATAATGGGATATCCGATTTGTTCCGCCGCGGCCAGAGCCTCCTCGACTGAATGTACCTGCATGGACTCCAGGGTTTCCACCTTGGCGATTTTCATGGCTTCTTTAAAGGCGTCCCGGTCCTCGGCGCGGTGAATCACTTCCGCATTCGCGCCGATCATTTCCACGCCGTATTTTTCAAGAATCCCCGCGTTGGCGACGTTCAGAGCGGTATTCAGAGCGGTTTGACCGCCCAGAGTGGGCAACAGGGCATCCGGCCGTTCCTTGGCGATGATTTTTTCGACCGCTTCGGTGGTGATGGGTTCGATGTAGGTCCGGTCCGCTATTTCCGGGTCGGTCATGATGGTGGCCGGATTGCTGTTGATGAGAATGATCTCGTAGCCCTCCTCCCGCAGGGCCTTGCAGGCCTGGGTGCCGGAGTAATCAAATTCGCAGGCTTGACCGATAATGATCGGCCCGGAGCCAATCAACATGATTTTGTGGATGTCCTCGCGCTTGGGCATACAAAATTCCTTTTAAAAGTGGGTTGCAACGTCAACAAATGGCCCTGGTCGTCAAGGCCGCTTCTCTTTTTCAGAAACTCACCCGGTATGCAAGCAGATTATTGGAGGGCTTTGGCGAGCAGGGTCAGCAACGCATCCGCTCTGTAGGGTTTTGCAATAAAATGCGTGAAGCCGGCTCCGGACACCGAGGTCGAGTCTTCGTTGCTGCTCAATCCACTGGAGGCAATGGCTTTGATTCGGGGATTCAGCTTCCTGAGCGCGGCGAGAGTGGCGGCTCCGTCCATCACCGGCATCGACATATCCGTAAGCACGATGGCGATCTCCTCCCCGTTCTGCGCGTACACATCCAGGGCCTCCGCCCCGTTGGCGGCCAGGAGCACCCGATAGCCAAAACGTTCCAGAGTTTTCTGGGCGATCAGCCGGATGCCTTCCTCGTCATCCACCACCAGCACGACTTCTCCGTGTCCGCGGGGAAAAGGCTCCTGCTTGACGGGGACGGGGTCAACCTCTTTCGATGCGGTGTCGGCCGGCAGGTACACCTTGAAGGTGCTTCCCTTGCCCACCTGACTGGAAACGGTGATGACGCCGCCGTGGCTTTTCACAATGGCCATGGTGGTGGAGAGCCCCATGCCTGTCCCTTCGCCGATGGTCTTGGTGGTGAAAAACGGTTCGAAAATCCGTTCCAAAATCGGCATCGGAATTCCGCTGCCCGTATCGGTTATTTTCACCAGGACATACGCTCCCGGCCGGACTTCGGGATTCAAGCAGGAAGGAACATTGTCTACGACGATGTTTTCCATGCTGACGCACAGCCTGCCGCCGCCGGGCATGGCATCGCGGGCATTCACACAGAGATTGGTGAACACCTGCTGCACCTGGGTGGGATCGCCGGTCACGGTCCACACATCCCGGGCGGGCGCAATGTTGAACTGAATATTCTTGGGAAAGGTATCACGGACGATCGATTGGATCACATTCAAAATGTCGATCAAATTTACAGGAATGCGCCGCCCCTCGATGCCGCGCGCGAAGCCCAGCACCTGGCGGACCAATTCCGCACCGTGCCGCGCGCTGGCCTCCAGTGCGGCCAGCATCTCAAGATCCTCATCATCGGTGAGCTTTTCGCCAAGGATTTCCACGGCCATGAGTATGGGAGCGAGCACATTGTTTAAATCGTGCGCAATGCCGCCGGCCAGGGTGCCGATGCTCTCCATTCGCTGCACCCGCAGAATTTGCGACTCGAGCGCCTTGCGCGCGGTGATGACGTTGAACACGGAAATAAAGTGATCTTTCTCCGGACAATACAACGAGATGGAAAACCACATCTTCATCGACTCGATGTATATCTCGAACTGCTCAGACTGACCGGTCCGGGCCACCCGGCCATAATGGGCGAACAAGTCCGGGTCGCTCTCGCGGATACCCGGAATTAACTCGGAGACCTTTCGGCCGACCACATTCTCCAAACCGGTCAGAGTCGTAAACGCCTGGTTGACTTCGAGGTACACGAAGTTATCCGGCTGGTCATCCTTGTACAGCATGCGGCAATAGGCAAATCCCTCCACCATGTTATCAAAGAGCGCGTGGTAGCGGGTTTCACTCTGCAGCAGGGCCTGCTCCCCCCGCTTGCGCTCACTGATGTCGCGGATGTTGCACTGAATCACCTTGTTTTCCCCTTCAAGGTACACGTTGCTGACGAATTCCACCGCAATCTGCCGCCCGTCCACCGTTTCCAGCGGCAGATCGTCGTAGCGCACGTATTTTCGGGTCTGCAATTCCGCGAATTTGATTTTGTTGGCGATGATATGATGGAACAGGCCCAGTTCCCAAAGCTTTTTGCCGAGAAAATCCTTGTGCGGGAGTCCCAGCAAATGGATCAAATACGGATTGACGTCCACAATCATTCCCGTCTCGGCATCGAGGATAAGAATACCGTCCTTGGCCGATTCAAAGAGTCGGCGATAGCGGAGTTCCGACGCACACAGGACTTCTTCCAGATGCTCCTGTTCGATCATCGGGTTGTCGTCAAAAAGTGTTTGCTGGGGTTTCATAGGAGGTGGTCAGGATTTAGCAACGCCACCAAAGTGACGCTGGAATGTACGGGCAAGAGACTTCAAATCGTAATCTTAATCGTGCTCGTAATCGTAATCGATTCAGCACAAGTCTGATTAGGATTACGAGTAGGATTATAATTAAGATTAGGATTACGGGAAATCATTGGGTAGGTCTCACATAAGGTGATGGTGTGGAACACAATGTCCCACGCGGATCATTTATATACTGAACAGTATACTATATGGACCGACATTTTTCTATGGGGTCATCACCCCACTGTTCTGTCACAGTGAAATTCGCGGCATTTGATTTCCAAAATAAAGTGTCTTGATCCTGCAAAAAATGGGGGGTATCATTGTTTTGAAGGGTTGAATTTTTCAGGGAGGTTGTCATGGGTTCAGCATGTTCGCATCCTCCCTGGTTCAAGAGTATCTGGATCGCATCCTCAAAGCCAGGGTGTATGAAGCCGCCGTGCAGACTCCATTGGAGTTGGCGCCCCGGCTGAGTTGTCGGCTGGGGGCGAAGGTGTATTTGAAGCGGGAGGATCAGCAACCGGTGTTTTCGTTTAAAATTCGGGGAGCCTACAACCGGATGCGCCAATTAACCGCGGAGGAACGGGCGAAAGGGGTTATTTGCTCGTCGGCGGGGAATCATGCGCAGGGGGTGGCGTTGTCGGGCCGGAAGCTGGGGGTGAAAACCTGTATCGTGATGCCAGGCACCACTCCGATGATCAAAGTGGACGCGGTCCGGAACTGGGGAGGGGAGGTGGTGTTGTTCGGGGACAGCTATCAGGAGGCGCAGGGGGAGGCGATGCGGCGGATGGTGGAACAGGATCTGATTTATATTCATCCCTATGATGATCCGGAGGTGATCGCGGGGCAGGGGACCATCGGGTTGGAATTGTTGCGTCAACTGGACCCCGAGACGGTGGACGCGGTGTTTGTGCCCATCGGCGGGGGCGGGTTGATTTCCGGAATCGGGGCCTGCATGAAGGCGTTATATCCCCACATTCGCATTGTGGGGGTGGAGCCGATCGACGCGGCCAGTATGACGCAATCGCTTTCCGCGGGCCGGATTGTCGAATTGTCGGAGGTGGGGCTGTTTGCGGACGGCGTGGCGGTCAAAAAAGTGGGTGCCAACACTTTCGCGCTCTGTCAGGAGGTGGTCGATGAGATGATCACGGTGGATACGGACGCGATCTGCGCCGCGATCAAGGATGTGTTCGAAGACACCCGCACCATTCTGGAACCGGCGGGCGCACTGGCGGTGGCGGGGTGCAAAGCCTGGCGGCGCCGGCATCCGGAGGGTGAACCGGTGGTGATTGCCCTGGCCTGCGGCGCGAACATGAATTTCGACCGGCTTCGGCATGTGGCGGAGCGGGCGGAATTCGGGGAGGAGCGGGAGGCGCTGCTGGCGGTGACGATTCCGGAGGTCCCGGGCAGTTTCCGCACGTTTTGTGAAGCGCTGGGTGAGCGGGGAATCACGGAATTTAATTACCGCTATGCCCACACGGACCAGGCGCATGTGTTTGTGGGACTTCAGGTGAACGGCGTAGCGGAAACCTCGCAACTGATTGCGTCTCTGGATGCGCGGGGATATGCCTGCGTGAACTTAACCGGCGATGAATTCGCCAAACTGCATCTGCGTCATCTGGTGGGCGGCCCGGCGCCCCTGGAAGGAGGGGAGCGATTGTTTCGTTTCGAATTTCCCGAACGTCCGGGAGCGTTGTTGCGCTTTCTGACCGCGCTGCCGCCGTCCTGCAACATCACGTTGTTTCATTACCGCAATCAGGGCGCGGATGTGGGACGGGTGTTGACGGGATTGCAGGTGCCCGACGCGGTGGAGGTGGACTTTGAAGCTTTTCTGGAGAAGTTGGGCTATGAATTTGTCGAAGAAACGGGGCATCCCGCTTCGACCCTGTTTCTGTAATTTTTTGAGCGCATGCTTGATTGATGGCGGAAACATGGCAAGGAAGGCGCATGACTGATTCCATACGTGTTCGTTTTGCCCCTTCGCCCACCGGCCAGGTGCATATTGGCAATATCCGTGCCGCCATTTTTAATTATTTGTTCGCCCGCTCGCAGAAAGGCCGGTTCCTGCTGCGGGTGGAGGATACCGACCGCCTGCGCAGCACCCCGGAGGCGGTGGAGAAGCTGATGGAGGTAATGGATTGGCTGGAATTGCGGGCGGATGAGGAGCCCCTGTTTCAGTCCACCCGTGCGGAAGACCATTTGCGGACTGCGGAGGCGTTGATCCAAAAGGGGCATGCGTATCGATTTGCCCGCACGGAAGAAGAATCTCCGGCGGTGTATTTCCGGTTTCCGGTGGATGCGGCGGTATACGGAGAACATCTCCGTGAGGGAGAGACGGTAGAAAAACCTCTTTTTGCCGGTCAGCCGTTGAAAATCGATTCCACCGGCATTCAGTATGTGGGGGTCAGCCGCAAGGGTAAACAGGATCCGGGGGCCTGCTGCCTGGCGGGCATGGCGGACGCGGAGGTGTTGGACGCGTCGGGAACCTGTATGTTTCGTCTGCGTGACGCCCTGCCGAAGCTGCTGGACGGAAGCGAATGCTTTGAAACCGAAACGGCGGTGACCATTCGTTTTACGCATCGGGAACTGGTGTTCCGTGATTTGGTGAAAGGCGAATTGACCAAGCCGCTGGATTCGATGAAGGATTTGGTGATCGTGCGAGGAGACGGATCGCCGGTGTTCCATTTGGCGAATGTCTGTGATGACATTGAGCAGCGGGTCAGTCATATTATTCGCGGGGATGATCATGTGGAGAACACCTTCCGTCATTTGCCTTTGTTTCAATTGCTGGCGGGGAAGGCGCCCCAATACGGTCATTTGCCGATGATCGTGAATGAGCAGGGGAAACCCTATTCCAAGCGGGACGGGGATGCCTTTGTGGGTGATTTCCGGGATAAAGGCTTTTTGCCGGAGGCCTTGTTCAATTATTTGGTGTTGCTGGGCTGGGCGCCGGGGGATGATCGCGAGAAAATGAACCGGGACGAGTTGATCGCCGCGTTCAGCCTGGACCGGGTGCATCAGAGCCCGGCGCAGATGGATCCGCAGAAGCTGGGCAGTTTAAACGGAGCCTACCTGCAGGAACTGCCGGAGGATTTGTACCTGGCGGATGTGCGGGATCTGCTGTCGCGGCAGCCCTGGGCAGGAAAACTGTCCGCTGAAAAGTGGACGGAAGTGGCGCTGCTGATGCGTCCGCGCATGCAGACCTACGCCGAGGTGCTGGAGTGGGACTGGTTTGCGGGCGCTGAATTTGAGCGGGATCCGAAAGCGTTGAAACGCGGACTGGGCAAAGCCTGGCAGCGGGATGTTCTGGCCCGATTGATTGACGAAATGGAAAAGGAGGCGACCTTGGGAGGGGCCCTTGAAAACGTTGCCACCTCTTTGGAACTGGACGAAAGTAAAATGAACCTTCCCCTGCGGGTGGGATTGACCGGGAGGGCCGCCGGCCCCGATTTGGAGTCGCTGCTGGCCATCCTGGATCCCGACTCCTTTATCGACCGATTTAAACACACCCTGGCCTGTGTGACACAGGCTGAGGGAAATCAGAGGCGGGACGCCTCAGCCACTTAATCACCTTATGAACGAAACATCTGAAACTTCTGTAAACTTTATTCACGAAAAAATCGATGCGGATCTGGCCGCCGGGCACTATGCCTCCGTGCACACCCGGTTCCCGCCTGAGCCGAACGGGTATTTGCACATGGGTCACGCCAAATCGATTTGCCTGAATTTCGGCACCGCTCTGACGTACGGCGGACAGTGCAACCTGCGCTTTGACGACACCAATCCGGTGAAAGAGGAACAGGAGTATGTGGATTCAATTCAGCGTGATGTCCGCTGGCTGGGATTTGACTGGGAGGGGGATGCCAAATTCGCGTCCGATTATTTTGAGTCGATGTGCGCCTTCGCGGAGGAACTGATTGGGAAGGGGCTGGCCTACGTGTGCACGCTGAGCCCTGAGGATTTTAAAGAGTACCGTGGGGTGCCGACCCGTCCGGGCAAGGACAGTCCGCATCGGAATCAGTCGGCGGAGGAGAACCTGGATCTGTTCCGGCGGATGGGGAAAGGTGAGTTCGCGGAGGGGAGCTGTGTGCTGCGGGGCAAAATCGACATGGCCAGTCCGAATCTTCATATGCGGGATCCGGTGCTGTACCGTATTCGCCATGCCTGTCATCACCGGACCGGTAATCAGTGGTGTATCTATCCAAGTTACGATTTTGCACATTGTCTGGAGGATGCGATTGAGGGAATCACCCATTCGCTGTGCACCCTCGAATTCGAGGTTCACCGCCCCCTCTACGAGTGGATTTTGAATCAGGTGTCGGTGCCGGAGCCGCTCCCCGAGCAAACCGAATTCGCCCGCCTGAGTCTGACCTACACGGTGATGAGCAAACGAAAGCTGTTGTCGTTGGTCGAAGAGAAGCGGGTGGATGGCTGGGACGATCCGCGCATGCCCACGTTGTCCGGGATGCGTCGTCGCGGTTATCCTCCCTCGGCGATTCGCGCCTTCTGCGAAAAGGTGGGGGTGACCAAATATGACAGCCTCACGGACATGGCTCTGCTGGAATTCTGCCTGCGCGAGGAACTGAACAAATCCGCACAGCGCCGGATGGCGGTATTGAATCCTCTGAAAGTGGTGATCGAAAATTATCCGGAAGGGGATGAGGAGTTTTTTGACGCGGTCAATAATCCGGAGGATGAAACCGCAGGCACCCGCAAAGTCCCGTTCTGCCGGGAGATCTATATTGAACGGGAGGACTTCATGGAGGACGCGCCCCGGAAATTTTTCCGGTTGTCGGAGGGTCGGGAAGTGCGGCTGCGCGCCGCCTGTTACATCACCTGCACGGAAGTGATCAAAGATGCCGCCGGAGAAATCACCGAGCTGCGCTGCACATGGGATCCTGAATCCCGGGGAGGGGGCACCCCGGACGGCCGCAAGGTGAAGGGCACTCTGCACTGGGTCAGCGCACGCCACGCCCGGCCGGCGGAAGTCCGCCTGTATGATCGACTGTTTACGGTTCCTGAGCCGGACGGAGATGCGGAGAAGGACTTCACGGACTTTTTAAACCCCGACTCTCTGCAAACCGTTCGGGCGATGGTGGAGCCCTCGCTGGCGGATTTTCAGCCCGGGGATCCGATCCAGTTCGAGCGCATCGGCTACTTCACTCCGGATGCGGATTCCCGTCCGGACAACCTGATCTTCAACCGCACGGTTGGACTTCGGGACTCGTGGAGTAAAAAGCGGTAATATCCATGGAGGGGGCGCATCCTGCGCCGGAATCTCATTCCTCTACTATCAACCTGTCGCGGAAGAACATAACAATTCGTGATATGAAGGGGGCGCATCCTGCGCCGGAATCTCAATCCTCTACTACCAACCTGTCGCAGGAGAACATAAGAATTCCTGATATGGAGGGGAGGTGTCTTTCGCAGATTTTTTTGTTATGACAAAATTATCCAAGATGACAAAGATTGCCGGCGCAGGATGCGCCCCCTCCATGTTTTCAATTACAACCGGAAATCCGCGTCCTCATAGTTGGAGAGAAGGATGCGGCCCTGACGGGTGACACCTTTGGCGCGGAGGGTGATTGGCCCGGTGCCGACGTGAGTGACGGGAAGGCGGATCTGATGCTTTTTGCCTTTGGTGCCTCCGCTGTGCAGCCGGCGGCCGCCCTGATACAGTTCCCAGTGAACCAGTTCCTCTTTGCTGCGGGCGGTGATCTGTATGTCATCCCCCTTGCGTGAGGCACTCAGTGACAGCTTTTCCGGGTGTGGAGTGCCGATTCGTTTGCGGACAACCCCCAACTCCGGCGGCGCCCAAAGATAGCGGGCGTGCAGAAGCAGATTGAGTTCGGGTCCAGTGTTTTCGGCATCCGTGGGGATCGTCCAGGAAGGGCCGTTGCCCTCCACGCGTGTTCCGTCGACGAAAAGATGCAGATGGGTGGCGCCGCCCAGCGGAACTCCAGAGGCGCTGATCCGCAGTTCGGCGCCTTCCCACGCGGTCTTCAATTGGAGATCTGTGAGTTCCCTACTCCAGGGAGTACAGAGCGGGTCTCCCAGCAGCAGGGTTTGAAAGGGGGAGGCCAGCGACTGCATGAGGGCTTCCAGCAGGGTATGACCTTTCAGATAGCGTTCAAAAAACGCGGCCTCCGGAAATTTGGTCCAGACGGAATAGGGTTCGGTCACGGTGCCGATACTGGCGGCGGCACCGGCGTCGAGCCATTCGGTGATCTTGGTCTGGTGGGCATTGTCAAAAGTGGCGGCGAAGCTGGTGAGATGGTCCGCGAAGCTGCCGGGAACCAGACGGGAGGCGTACCGCCGGGTGTTCACACTGGCGGCCCCCGCCATCACCCCGAGAATGCGGTCGGGAAGAGGATCGGCGGCGGTGAGCAGGTGCGTGTCGATGTCCCGTTGATCCAGGCGGCTTTTGGCGGCGTTATATTGCGGCATCCGGGTTTTGGTGCGCACATCCTCTTTGGTTTCAAACACGATGGCCCCCACGGGCTGCTGAAAATCCCCGCTTTTCGCGCGTTTAAGCTGTTGAATGATTTTATCCGTGTCCATGGGGGCGTAAAAGACCCCCAGCATGGCGGCGGGCAGAAAAAAATCATCCGGAAGGTTGCCCGGAGTGGGATATCGAAGCAGGCGTTTGCTGTTTTGGGGGGTGTCCGGAGGGGGAGCAAACCAGGGGGACACGGCCCGTCCGGTTTTAATGAGATCGCCCCCGGGAAGATGTCCGCGGCTGCCGAGAAAACCGGTGATGCTGACTTCTGGACTGCCTGAAACGGATACCCGGGTGGGCCAGTCGGGACTGAGAATGAGAACCGTGGGAGAAGCGTCGCTCAGTGCCTCGACCCGCAACAACACCGGATCGAGCACATGTTGCCGGGCCTCCGCTTCGCTCACGGTCCAGCGGGAGCTTCCACCTTCAGTTTGGAATAAGGAAACAGGCGGAGTCAGAACCAGAATCCGTTCATCGGGGAATCCGCGCAGGGCGGCGTATTCGTTTGCGATTTCCGTGGCATGGGGTGAGGAGCCGTTAATCACCAGCAGGGCTTCGGACGGCATTTGCGCCCACAAAGGCATGAGAAACAGCGCGAACATACATCGAAAAATGTTGGGCATCAGTAGGCTCCTTTTTTGTGGAGGACGGTATTCACGGTGCGCACCAGAATGACGATATCCAGCCAGACGGACCAGTTGCGAACGTAGTAGGAGTCCCAGCGAATGATGCCTTCGTTGCCGCTGTCGCTGCGTCCGGAGACCTGCCAGAGTCCGGTCATGCCCGGGCGCACCCGCCGCCGCAGGTTTTTGACCCGCTCGGGGAGTTCGTCATCGTGATAGGGCGGAAGGGGGCGGGGACCGATGAGGGCCATTTCGCCTTTGAGAATATTGATAAACTGAGGAAGTTCGTCCAGGGAACTGCGCCGAAGAAAATATCCGATCCGGGTGATGCGGGGGTCGTTTCGGCTTTTAAAGTTTTTCTCCCATTCGCTCCGGAAGGCCGGATCGACATCCAGTTTTTGCTGCAGCACGGTTTCGGCGTCCGGTCGCATGGTGCGGAATTTCCACATTTTAAAAGGTTTTCCGTCAAAACCAATCCGGTTTTGCAGGAAGAAAGGGCTGTGAAAGTCGCAGAGGAAAATGATCAGGCTCACCAGTGCCAGCAGGGCCAGAGTCAGGGGAAGCAACAGGATCACCACCAACAATTCGCTGCATTGTTTGAGAAGACGGGACCAGAGATCGAGCAGATTGGTGGAGATTTCCAGAGCGACAACGCCCCCGAGATCGCGGGGGGTCAGCCAGAGGGTGGGAGCGTGGGTGTGGAGTTCGGGCACAATCAGGGCGCTGCGGTAGCTGAGGGAGACCTGCTCGGAAAACTCGGGGCGGGTGTCGCGCAGGGTGGAGGGTTCAATGAGAATCGCGCCGTGGGCGTAGGGATAGGGATCCTCCTCCGCTCCCAGAATCGGGATGCCCTCCAGTTCCTCGATGTCCTCGTCGTCCGCCAGGAAAATCCCCACCGGAATATAGCCGATTCCCTGGCTTTCCCGCAAGAGGTGCAGCAGTTCAACGGTTTTCTCTTTGTGGCCGTACACCACCACCAGCATGCCCCAGAGTTGATACCGTATGAGCAGTCGCTTAACGCCGGTGCGGATAAAGGGAATGAGTATCCCGGCGAACACAAAGGCCAGGGTCAGGGTGAGCCGGCTGGTGGTGTCGGTGGTTTTGGTAAGAAACAGCGCGGCGGTGGATCCGGCGAAAAAGGTGAGCAGCAGCAGATAGATCCGCCGCATGCTTTCCACCACTCCCAGGCCCCATCCGGGGGTCAGTTTCATGCCCAGGCTGAGCACCACCCAGAACCCGGACACGAACCAGGCCCATTCCGGAGTCATGTGACCTCCCCTCAACAGGCTGCGGATGAGTCCCGCCAGATAAAACGACCAGGCCATGGCCAGAAGGTCACCGGCGATGAACGAGACTGTATTCAGCAGCCAGCGGGTGAGTAAAACCATCCGGGGATTGATCCCGACCTTGGGGAGGTGTTGAACGTGGGGAGTGGACTCGGACATGATACGGAGGGCTCAGACCCGGTAGACATTCTGGATACGGCCCGCCAGGCGGTACGAATAGTTGGCGGGTTTGATCTCTTTGCGGTTGACCACGACTTTTTTGAACGGGCCATAAAGCACAAAGTTCAGGTCGAGGGGGCCGTAGCCGTCTTCGAGGGTGCGGGTCGTGATGCGCAGGGTGTCGCCGTCGGTTTTGGCGGTGTAGGACACACGGGTGCGCTCGCCCCGTTGGTAGCCGAACGTGGCGCCGTCGTCACTGACCAGGTCCCCTCGCAGAGTGTGTTTGGAACCCGGTTCCAGCAACAGGTGCAGATCAAAGGCGTTGCCCCGCCAGTGATGGGTCTCGGGGGAGGTGGTTTCCATGGGGATGGCGGTTCCGGCACGTCCATACAAGGGGGTGGTGTCGTCCTTGGGGGTCAGCTTGAACCGGCGGCCGCCCTCGGTCCATTTGGAGGTCATGAAATTCCACCAGCGTCCCGGGGGAAGGATCACCTTCCGACTGCGGGATTCCTGCACCAGCGGGGCCTGCAGCAGGGCGGGACCTGTCATGAACTGGTCGTCGACCTTCAGGAATTCAGTTTGATCGAAGTCGTAAAACAGCGGCCGCAGAATTGCCTCGCCACGCTCCTCCTGCTGCACAAACAGTTGGTAGAGATAGGGACGTAGCCGATAGCGGTCCTGAATGTAGTCCCGGATGGTGTTCAGACTCTTTTTACCGAAGGACCAGGGTTCCTGCCGTGAGGTGCCGATGGCGGTGTGGTTGCGGCAGAAGGGAAACAGGAAGCAGGCTTTGATGTAGTCCAGAAAGAGTTGAGACGGGGTGTCGCCCCCGAAGCCGCCCAGGTCGGGTCCGTTGAAGGGGACTCCGGACAGGGAGAGATTCAGGGCGGTGGGAATGGACAGTTGCAGCCAGTGATAGTTCGCGGTGCTGTCGCCATGCCAGATCGCGGCGGAGCGGGCCATGCCGGTGCTGCCGGATCGGCTGAGAATAAACGGCCGTTCATCCGGGCGGGCTTTGAGAAATCCGTCACGGGTGGATTCGGCCATGAGTTTGGCGAACTGGTTGTGATAGGTCCAGTGCGGCTTTTTGCCGTTGGCCCAGAGCATGGGGGTGCCGTCCACAAATCCCAGCGAGGGATCGTTCATATCGTTCCAGCAGCCGTGAATGCCCTTGCGGGCGAGTTCCGCCACCTGTTCTGTCCACCAGGTTTTGCCCGTTTTACGCGCATAGTCCACAAATGCGGTGTCGCCCGGCCACACCTGGCCGACAAAGGTTTTTCCCTGCGGATTTTTACAGTAGACATCCGATTCCAGGCCGTCCGCATACACATCCCAGTCCGGATCGATCTTCACTCCGGGATCGATGATGGGCACCACGTGCTGTCCATCGGATTGAAGGTCCGCCAGATCCGCCTCCACATTCGGAAAGTGATCCTCATGGAACGTGAACACCCGATAGTCCCGCATGTAATCGATGTCCAGCCAGAGACCGTCCACAGGTATTTTTTCCCTGGCGAAGCGCTGTTTGTACCCGGCCAGCTCGGCGGCGGAGGTGTAGCCCCAGCGGCACTGATGGTAGCCCAGCGACCACACCGGGGGCAGGGGGGTGGTGCCGACCAGTTTCTGGTAGTTCCGGGTCAGTTCAGGCAATGAATCCGCAAACAGGAAAAAGAGATCCGGCTGACCGTGATCGGCACCGATCAGCAGCATTTTATCCACCGCTCCCACCGACATTAAGCCCTCCACCTTGATTTTGGCGCCGGTATTCACCATCACCGCCCCCGGATTGTTCACCAGGATCCCCACCCAGCCGGATTTCGTTTTGATGATCAGATAGGGAATCGATACATAGGCCGGATCGGGTCGACCCTCCGTGAACACTGCCGGGGGAAAATCGCCCATGATATCGGTGTTCCAGAATTTGGTGCAGGTGCCGGAAAGCTCCAGGCCCAGAAATTTCTCCCCCAGACCATAGAATTTTTCGTCGCCGTCCAGTTTGAATCCCATCAGAAAACTGTCGCCACAGACTCCAAACGCTTTGCCGGGGACGGATTCGAGCAGGGATCCCCCTTTGTTGCTTTTGAAGGAGAGAGAGAAGGGGTCCGGGTGAAGATGGGCGTTGACGGTGTCCACGGATGGCGGAGGATGGGCGGGCGGGACGCCCGCGTTCCCGGGGAAAAGGTCCAGGGTGGATTCGTTGCGGTTCCAGCCGTTTCCGGTCACTGTAAAGCGGAAAATGTTGTTTCCGAGACTCGGAAACGCGACCGCGCAGGGTTTCCGAAGCTCGGAAAAGCGGTTTTCGGCGGTGAGAACGGACGGGAATTCGAAATTTTCAGAATGGAGGTATTTTTTGAAATGCATCAGAGAAATCTCTACGCGCAACCTTCACCCTTCACAATCAAAAACTGAGAGAATGGAGCTAGAGCCCGTTCGAAAAGGGGGGTTGACTGAGAACGTATCGTAAAATCGGTT
>JBBDRC010000257.1:0-18720 GCA_040905625.1 Kiritimatiellia bacterium | reverse complement strand
CTCGTCGATGGTGCCGCCGAGAATATAGCAGAAGAACCCGAGTCCAAACACCCCGAACACAATGCTCGGCACCCCGGCCAGATTGTTGATAGCGATGCGCACGGTGCTCACCAGCGGACCGGGTTTGGCATATTCACGCAGATACAGCGCGGCCAGCACCCCAATGGGCGATACCATCAGCGCCATAATCAGGGTCATCATCACCGTGCCGAAAATCGCCGGCCACACCCCGCCCTCACTGTTGGCCTCCCGCGGCTCCGCGGTCAGAAACTCCACCCAGCGGGAGAGATAGATGGATATTTTTTTGCCGAGACTGATTTGATTGGCCGGATAGGCCCGCACCACCTCCGCCACCTTGATATCCACCTCCTGACCGGTGGAGGTGCGCAGGGTCATCACAAAACGGTCATTTTCAGCATCCAAGGCGCGAATTTCCCGGGTCAGGGCATCATATTTTTTCTGCAATACTTCCATGGGTTTTTCGATGGCCGCGAACGCTTGTGCATAGACTTCCGAGTCCTTGCCCTCCCGCAATTCCACTTCCCGCACCTCAAGACGCAGTTTCTCCATGGCGTAATTGACTTTGCCGATATCGTCTTTTTCAAGTTTCTTCCGGCGTTTCCACCGCTTCCGGACTTCTTCGTGATGATCCGTGAATTGTTCCCATGCCGCCTCCGGGCTTTCCGCCACGGTGTCCCCGCCCACGTTGAACGCAATGGGCACCCCGTAGAAACGGCCCCAGGTCAGGCGTTCCAGGACCACAGCCCATTCCGGGAACGCTTCGCCGTCCGGGGCAATCTCGAAGTCCGCCACCCAGTCAAAATGCTCCCCGGTTTCACGAAAGTTTCCGGTACGCACCAGCCGACGGTTTGCAAACCCGGTGGCGTCGTCAATCACTTTTCTGGACGCGGCGGGAATTCCCTCCATCCGGTCTTCCGATGGCTGAAAGGTGGCGCGCCGGGTCACTTCACCCATATGGATCTTACCGTTATGCAGGGTGAATTCCTCAATCGGCACCGGCCAGAAGGTGCGGGCGCCGTTGTAGAAAACGAATCCAAGCAGAGTGAGAATCATCACCATGCACAGCACCATGGCACCGCCGGTGAACCACAGCGCGGGTTCGGCTCTGGACACCACCGAGGCGGCGGGCGAGGTGATGCGCCGGCGGGGTTTGGGGGATTCAGACAAGGGGAGGGGGATTAGATCGCTCATAATTCAAATGCCCGTTTGCGGAAGCGTTGCCGGACCGTTTCGGCCAGACTGTTGAGGACGAAAGTCATGATAAACAAAGAGAGGGCCGCCAGATAGAGCATGCGGTAGTGGGTGCCGTCTTTCACCGCCTCCGGCAGTTCCACCGCGATGTTGGCGGACAGGGTGCGGAACCCGTTGAACATGTTCCACTCCATCACCGCGGTGTTCCCGGCGGCCATAAGCACAATCATGGTTTCCCCCACCGCGCGGCCGAAACCGATCATCACTGCGGAGAAGAATCCGCTGGCGGCGGTGGGAATAATAATCCGGGTGGCGGTCTGCCAGGGAGTGGCCCCGGCGCCGAGCGAGGCCGCCCGCAGGGTTTCCGGCACCGCGGAAAGAGCGTCTTCGCACAGGGTGTAAATGATGGGAATGATGGCGAAGCCCATGATAAAGCCCACGATCAGCGCATTGCGCTGCACGTAGGTGTCGATATACGAGCCGCGGGGGTCCAGTCCAATGACCGACAGGAGCGAGCTGAGAATCCAGGCCAGTAAAAAGGCGGTCAGCGTCGAAAGAAGAAAACGTCCGAAATCCGCCAGGGTGTAGGTCAACCGGGCAACGCTGACGAAACGCCGTTTCATCACCGGGGTCACCCAGCGGGCATTGGCATACATGACAAACACACCGCTCAGAGGCATCAGCAGCAGCATCCAGCCGCCGATTCCGGTCCCCTCACGGGTGGAGAGCCACAATTTAATGTCGCCCAGGAAAAAGAAATTCTCCGTCCAGGGTCCCACCCATCCCGAGAGAATGAAACCCACCCACAAAAAGAGCAGCATGGCGGGAATGCGGAGGGGACTCATCCTGGCCGCCCAATTATGCGAAAGCAACTGCCACAGATGCGCGCCCAACAGCAGAGAGAAGGGGATCACCACAAAAGAGGCCAACAGAGCCGGCACGTGATCCTCCACTGCGGGGGCGATCACCAGCGCGGCCAGGAAGCCCAGCACCACGCTGGGCAGACTTGCCATCATCTCGATGGTCGGTTTGACTTTGGCCCGCAGTTTGGGCTGCATGATTTCCGAGGTGTACAACGCGGCCATAATCGCCAGCGGCACCCCAATCAACAGAGAATAAACCGTCGCTTTGATGGTGCCGAAGATCAACGGCATCAGACCGTATTTGGCCTCAAAATCATCGGTGCCGCTGGAGGATTGCCACACGTGCTCGGGTCCGTTGTATCCCTCGTACCACACTTTTCCGAACACCTGCTGCAAATTGATTTCCGGGTGGGGAATGTCCAGTTCCCATTTATAGTACCCTTCGGGTCCCCAGGCGAACAGGCCGTCATCTTTCGGAGACAGAGCCATTCCGTACACGGTGCCGGCCAGGGTGGATTCTTTCAGTTCACCCAGCTTCCGGCGGTTGGTCACATAGTACAGGTTGATGTTGCCGCGGTCATCGGCCACCGCGATTTGACGGGACAGTTTCGAGGCGGCGAAAGCCGACACTTTCCCCGGAACCGGCGCCAGATCATGCGCCCTTACCAGCAGAGCACCGTCCACGGTGTCCGCCCCTGCGGGTTTGATGCGGAACCACACGGAGATATTTCCCAGATCATCTCCAACCACCAAAGAGGTTTTGCCCACCAGGAACTCGACCAGGGTGATTTCCCCCCGGCCGTCCGTAAGCAAATTGACCTCCTCCATCACCGACATGTCAGTGGCCCGCCGGGTGTCCACCCGGATTAACCGGCCGTCCGGCCAGCCCAGGAACATGTTGTCTCCGAGACCGGCCAGGCGCACGTACTCCGGGAGTTCCTCTTCTTTACTGTCCAGTTTCAACGATCCCCCGAACAGTTGGATAACGGTTTTGCCCGTCATCATGTTATAACGGGAATCAATTTCCTTTAAATGCAGGGTGCGGGTGGAGCTGACCGCGGCAATGACCGGACTGTCCAGCTTCAGGGAGATATCCACCCGTTCAATGGAGGCGCCTGCCTCCAACATCGCCGGGTCATTGACTTCAATGGCCACGGTTTGCAGTCGGTACTGGTTTTCCGGGGTCAGCTCCAGCACTCCATCCCGGAAGGTCACCGACCCTTCCCTCAAGGCCGTGCGCACCTCGGACGGCACCTCACTGGGTTCCACATAATTTGTGGTAAAGGTCAATTTCCCGGTTTGAATGGTGCCATCGTCGAATCCGCCCACAAAGGTGTCTCCCACGAAGCGGACGTCATTGGGAACACGGTCCCCGAACAGGGGTTTCAACAGAATCACCTCGCCGTCCCGGAGATGAGACACAATCAGTCCGCCACTGCGGGTGACCGAGACCGACATGGTTTGATACTCGTTGACCACCAGCCGTTGCAGCGGCAGATCCCCGTCTCCCAGGCGGGTCTCTTTTTCATACAGCCCGGGGCCGGTGATCTTGGAGGGAAAGAAAACAGGAATGGCCACTGAAACCAGAAATACGCAGACCAGAGTCACTGCCAGCACCGTGCTGATGCCGCCGATCGTAATGACCGTGGCGGCGATCTTGTTCGCCCACAGCACCTTGGGCTGGGTTTTGCGCTCTCGTGTGCGTCCTGAAAAGGAGGATTCCGGTTTCGTGTCCATGTCTTTGTAAAAAAAATAGGGGGAGAAATCCGGAGCGGTCACGCGGTCGCAAGACCGCCCCGGGAGTTTGGTTTACAGGTCGTCCGATTAGAAATCGGGGTTGATGCCGACGCTTTCCAGCGCCTGACGGGCCACTGCGGCGGGAACGGGATAATATCCGTCTTTCACCACGTCTTCCTGACCCTGCTTGCTGAACACATACTTGATGAATTCGCGGCGAACAGGATCGAGTTCACTGTTGGGCTTGTGGTTCACGTACACAAAGAGGAAACGGGCCAGCGGAAACTCCCCGGTGTAGGCGTTATCAGCGGTTGCGGACACAAAGTTACCGCCTTCACGGGCAGACAACGGAACCGCATTCACATCGGCGGTCTTGTAGCCAATGCCGGAGTAGCCGATACCGAATTTATCCGAAGCCACACCCTGCACCACCGAGGAGGAGCCGGGCTGCTCTTTCACGGAGCTTTTGAAGTCTCCTTTGAACAGGGCCACGCTCTTGAAGTACCCGTAGGTGCCGGAAGCCGCGTTACGACCGTAGAGGCTGATGGGGGCCTTGGCGTATTCGCCTTCCAGTCCCAAATCACCCCAGGTGGTGATGTCGCTGTCATATCCGCCCTTGCGGTTTTTGGAGAAGACCGCATCCACCTGCGGCAGGCTCATTCCCTTGAGGGGATTGTCTTTATGCACGTACACCGCCAGCATGTCGATGGAGGTGGGAAGTCCGACGGGTTTGTAGCCGTAGACTTTTTCGAAGGCGTCAATTTCCGCCCCTTTCATTTCGCGGCTCATCGGGCCGAAGTGCGAGGTGCCGGCCACCAGCGCGGGCGGCGCGGTGGAGGAACCTTTGCCTTCAATTTCGATCTGCACGTTGGGGTACATGGACAAAAAGCCTTCCGCCCACAGCGTCATTTCGTTGTTCATGGTGTCGGATCCGATGCTCTTCAGCGAACCGGAAACCCCCTGTACGGGCGTGTAGGTCGGCAGTGCGGGATCCACTTGAACCTGCGCCTGGGCGAAGGTGGCAACCAAGGCGGCTGCGATTGTCAGTTTTTGCAATTTGGATTGCATAGATAATACTCCTGATGTTTTTGGTTTGTGTTGCCCGGAATGGACATGGTTTCTTGCGAACAAGGGGGTTCATACCCGCAGAGGAACCCAAAAAAAAACCTTTTATGGTTAGGAAACAATGAGGAGTTTGCTCACCGGCATAACCGGCCTTTCTTTATGAGCTAAGATGACCCGCTTTTACCATGAGATATTTTTGTGTATTTTTCTTGAACGAAGCCCACTATTTATACGACAAACAACCTACAACCATCCACAACAGGAGATACCTATGAAGATTACACGTATTGCATTTGCCACCGCCGCACTCACTCTGCTTGCCGGCTGCGCCACTGAAAGTTCCGTCCACACCAAAGAACGCGCCGTTATGGGCGGTCTGGGAGGCGCGGTCCTCGGAGGCGTGATCGGACACCAAAGCGGACGCGGCCTCGAAGGCGCGGCCGTCGGCGCCGCCGCGGGTTCCGCCGCCGGCGCGGTTTCCGGCAGCGCCCAGGACGAAAAACAGGCGGAAATGAACCGCCGTTGACAGGCGAAGCCTTTCGCACTATGTTCCGACTCTCGGAAGCGGGTGCATTACCCATTTCCGAGCGTCGGAATTCCCCCCGAAAGGGCCGGTACCACCGGCCCTTTTTTTAGTAACCTGAAACGGTGGAAATTTGAGCTGAACCCGCTATCTGAAAAAGACCGATTACGATTACGAGCAGGATTATGATTACGAGGCATGGTCCTAATCCTAATCATAATCTTAATCTTAATCCTAATCTTAATCCAAATCCGAAACCAACATCAACCTTGCCCCCTATGAAAAAAATCTTTGTCCTCGACACCAACGTCATTCTCCACGACAGCAGTTGCATCCAGCAGTTTCAGGAACATGACATCGCCCTGCCCATCACGGTGTTGGAGGAGCTGGACAATTTCAAAAAAGGAAACGAGTCCATCAATTTCCATGCCCGCGAATTCGTTCGCCGCCTCGACAGCATGAGCGGCGAGGCCCTGTTCGATGCCGGCATTTCCATGGGCCGGGATCAGGGCACCCTGCGCATTGTGATCGAGGCCACTCCGCATCCGCACCTGGAAGGTCTGTTCAGCCCCAACAAGCCGGATCACCAAATTTTAAACGTGGCGCTTCATCTTCAGACAAAATCCAAAGACCACAGAGTGATTCTGGTCAGCAAGGACGTGAACCTGCGCATGAAAGCCAAATCTGTGGGATTGCGCGCGCAGGATTACCGCAACGATCAGGTGGCGGATGTGAATACCCTCTATACCGGCCGGCGCACCGTGCTGGAGGTGCCCGAAGAGATTATCGAGTCCCTCTACCAGGTGCCTTTCGAGGTGCCGGCGGATGATCTGGAATGGGATCCCCCGCTGGTGGCCCATGAAAATGTGATCCTGAAAAATCACCGCAAAAGCGCCCTCGCCACCTTCGATCCGCACACCCGGGCTCTCAAGCGGGTGGATAAACGCAGCATTTTCGGCATCACCCCGCGCAACGCCGAACAGGTCTTCGCGCTGTCCGCGCTGCTGAATGACGACATCCCCCTGGTGAGTATTTCCGGCAAAGCCGGCACCGGCAAAACCCTGCTCGCGCTGGCCGCCGCCCTGGAGAACCGCCGCCAGTACCGCCAGATTTACATGGCCCGGCCTGTGGTGCCGCTCAGCAACAAAGACATCGGCTACCTTCCCGGCGAAATCAAAGCCAAGCTCGATCCCTACATGCAGCCCATGTACGACAATCTCTCCGTCATCCAGAATCTGCACGGAACCGATTCCTCCGTTCAGTCCGAACAAATCCGCAAAATGCTGGAGGATGAAAAACTGGTGATCTCCGCGCTCAGCTACATCCGCGGACGCAGCCTCAACCGGATTTATTTCATTGTGGACGAAGCGCAAAACCTGACTCCGCACGAAGTGAAAACCATCATCACCCGCGCCGGAGAGGGCACCAAAGTGGTGCTCACCGGCGATATATTCCAGATCGACCACCCCTACCTCGACACCCAGTCCAACGGCCTCACCCACCTCATCGAACGCATGCAGGGCCAGGGCCTCTACGCCCACATCACCCTCGAACACGGCGAACGCTCAGAACTCTCCGAACTCGCCAGCGATCTTTTGTAGGGAACAGTTGATAGTTGTTAGTTGATAGGTGATAGTGAAAACCACCCCCCTAACAACTGACAACTGACAACCAACAACTAACAATGACTACTGACTCTTCAACTCTCGCCGTCGTCCTGGTAAGCGGCGGACTTGACAGTTGCGTCACCGCCGCCATCGCCGCCCAACAGCACGAACTCGCGTTTCTGCATCTCAACTACGGACAGCGCACCGAAGCCCGTGAACGCAAAGCCTTTCTGGACCTGGCGGAGGCGTTCGGGGTGGAGAATCAACTGAATGTCGATGTCACCCACCTCGCCCGCATCGGCGGCAGCAGCCTGACGGATCACGGGATGGAGATTACCAAAGCCGATCTTAACAGCCGGGAGATCCCAAGCAGTTACGTCCCCTTCCGCAACGCCAATATTTTGTCGGTGGCCGTGAGCTGGGCGGAAGTGATCGGAGCCGCGAAACTGTTCATTGGCGCGGTGGCCGAGGACAGTTCCGGATATCCGGACTGCCGGCCCGAATTTTTCGAGGCCTTTAATCAGGTGATCGCCACCGGCACCAAGCCCGATACCCGGCTGCACATCGAAACCCCGATCATTCACCTCAGCAAACGCGAAATTATCGGGGAGGGCATGCGGCTCAAAGCGCCCCTGCACCTCACCTGGTCCTGCTATCAGTCCGAAGACAAAGCCTGCGGGGTCTGCGACAGTTGCGCCCTGCGGCTGCGGGGCTTTCAACAGGCCGGCCTCCGGGATCCTCTCCCCTACTCCATCCAACCCGATTACAGGTAACACCCTATGACAAATCCACTCGTAAACGACTGCATGAACGAATTGAATCTAACGGCCGAACAGGCCCAGGGCGCCGTGGGCCTGGTTCTCACCCAACTGAAAAAGCGCTTGAGTGACGCGGACTATAAGATCCTCGAAGCCTCCCTGCCCAACACCGGAGAGATAATCACGCAAGCGCCGAAAAGTCGGCACACCTTTCTCAGCGCCCTGGCCGGCCCCCTGGGCGGCGACAAAGGCAAACTGCTGATGGAACTGCGTCAGGGCCTGCAGGACCTCGACATCCCCACCGACCTCCACCGACCCCTGGCCGACACCCTGAAAACCAGCTTCGAAACCCATTACCCCGAACTGCAATCGCTGGTGGAGAAGCTGCAAATCTAAACCCGCAATATCGGCGCCGCTTCGATGAGGGTGCGGGTGTAGGAGTGTTGGGGCGCGTCCATGATCCGGCGGGTGGCCCCCTCCTCCACCAGTTCTCCTTTGTACATCACCGCCACCCGGTCCGCCACGTGCCGGACCACCGCGAGATCGTGACTGATAAACAACAGGGTCAGTCCCATTTCGTCCTTCAGATCACGCAACAAATTAAGAATCTGCGCCTGCACCGACACATCCAGGGCGGAGACGGGTTCGTCCGCAATCACAAATTCGGGCTCCAGAATCAGGGCGCGGGCGATCGCGATCCGCTGACGCTGCCCCCCCGAGAATTCATGTGGATATTTGCCCAACGCGTTCGCGGGCAGTCCCACCTGATCCAGCATTCGCTTCACCCGCTCACGGCGGTCCGACCGGCCATAACGGAAATGCACCCACAGTGGTTCCTGCAGCGTTTGCTCCACCGTGCATCGGGGATTAAGAGAGGCGTACGGGTCCTGAAAAATCAACTGCAGACGCTGCCGCATCTTTTTTCCCTCACGCCGCCAGTCCAACAGCTCCCCCTGCAGGCGCAGTTCACCCCGAAACGGCACCAATCCCAGGATCGCTCTGGACAAGGTGGTTTTACCGCAGCCCGACTCCCCCACCAGCCCCAGGGTCTCCCCTTTCCCAATCTCCAAACTCACCCCCCGCACCGCCCGCACCGGCTCCGCCCTGCCGAGCCGGAATTCCACTTCCAGATTTTGGACGTCAAGCAGGCTCATGATGTGGGCTCCTCAAGCGTGGTCAGGCGGCTGCCGGGTTCGTGGAGGGCGGGGTTGCAACTCAAAAGGCCTTGGGTGTAGGGGTGTCGGGGGTTTTGCAGCACTTCGGAGGTCTGCCCCTGCTCCACCACTTCGCCGTTCCGCATCACCGCCACCCGTTCACAGACATCGGCCACCACCGCCAAATCGTGGCTGATCAGGATCAGGGCCATGCCGATTTCTTTTTGCAGGTCGGAGATCAACCGCAAAATCTGCCGCTGCACCGTCACATCCAGGGCGGTGGTGGGTTCGTCCGCAATCAGCAGCTCCGGTTTGGAGATCATGGCCATGGCGATCATCACCCGCTGTCGCATTCCCCCGGAGAATTCGTGCGGCCAGGACCGGGCGCGTTCGGCGGCGTCGGGAATTCCCACGGACTCCATGGCCTCCACCGCTTTGATCCTCGCCCGCTTTTTCGACATCCCTTCGTGTACCCGCAGGGGCTCCGCAATCTGGTCCACCACCCGCTGATGCGGATTGAGTGAGGTCATGGGGTCCTGAAAAATCATGGAGATCCGTTTTCCGCGAATGCTTCGTAACACCTTTGGCGGACACGCATAGAGATCCACTCCGTCAAACCACGCCTTCCCGCTCACCACCGCAGGCGGCCGCGGCACCAGCCCCAGCAAAGTGGACACACACACGGATTTCCCGCTGCCGCTCTCCCCCACAATCCCCAGGGACTCTCCGGACTCCAGCGACAGGTTCACCTCCCGCACCGCACGCAGGTTCCCTTCACGCAAAGGAAAGGTCACATTCACATCCTGAATCTCCAGCAAACTCATCACCCTCCTCCCCGCCGGGGATCCAGGGCGTCGCGGAGTCCGTCGCCCAAAAAGTTCAGAGCCAGCAAGGTCACAAACAGGGCCGCGCCGGGAAAAATCATCAGCCAGGGAAAATCCTCCATCGCGCCCACCCCGTCTTTGATCAGACTGCCCCAGGAGGACATCGGCGGCTGCACCCCCAATCCCAGAAAACTCAAAAACGCCTCCAACAGCATCACGCTGGGAATGGTCAGGGTCACATAAATGATCACCGTGCCCAGCACGTTGGGCAACAGGTGCCGGAACAGAATCCGGGCGTTGCTGTAGCCCAGCACCTCGCAGGCTTCGATGAATTCCTGGTTCCGCAGCCCCATCACCTGCCCCCGCACAATCCGGGCCATGGTCAGCCATTCCACCGCCCCGATCGCCACAAACAGCAGAATCATACTGCGCTCGAACAGGGTGACCAACAGAATCACCAGCAGGGTGAACGGCAGCGCGTACAACACATCCACGATGCGCATCATCAGCGCGTCGACCCGGCCTCCGACAAACCCGCTGAGGCCGCCGTAACTCACCCCGATCACCAGCGACACTCCCGTGGCGGCCAGAGCCACCGCGAAGGAAATCCGTCCCCCGATCAGGGTGCGGGTCAATAAATCACGTCCCAGTTCATCGGTGCCGAACCAATGGGCTCCGGAGGGGGACTGATGCGAGTTGAGCAGGTTCATTTCCTCATGGCTGTAGGGGGTCAGCCAGGGACCCGCCACGCAGGCCAGCATCATCAACACCAGCAGCACCAATCCGCTGAGAGCGGCCCGATTGCGGAGAAGACGTCGCCAGGCATCCCCGGCCAGGGAATAGGAGGCACTTGTGTTCATGCCTTCTCCTTTTGCAGGCGGATGCGCGGATTCAGTCCCGCCAGCACCACATCCACCAGGGTGTTGAACAGCACCATCAACGCCCCGAACAGCAGCACGCAGCCAAGCACCAGAAATTGATCCCGATTGAGGGCGGCGTTCACGATGATGCGTCCGAGTCCGGGAATCTGAAAAATCACCTCCACCACAAACGCGCCTGTCAGCAGACCCGCCGCCGCCGGCCCCAGAAAACTGATTACCGGCTGCACCCCGCCCCGCAGGGCGTGGCCGAGGATGACTCTCGTTTCGGTTAAACCTTTGGCGCGGGCGGTGCGAATGTAGTCTTTGGACAATTCCTCCAACATGCCCCCGCGGGCGAGTCGGGCGATATAGGCCGCATAAATTGAGCCCAACGAAATCACCGGCAGAATGCGGTCCGCGGGGGTGTCCCATCCCACCACCGGCAGCCACTCCAGTTGCAAACCGAATGCGAGCGCCAACAGGGGACCCAACACAAATCCGGGAATGCAGATTCCGATCAGGGCCAACCCCATGGCCAGATGATCCCCCCAGCCGTTGGGTCGAATCGCAGCCAGAATACCCAGTGTCAAGCCCAGCCCCAGCGCATACAGCAGCGCCAAAGCCCCCAGTTCCAGTGAAACCGGCAGCGCGTGGGCGATCAGTTCCCGCACACTCCGTCCCGGATTTTTCAGACTCGGACCCAAATCCCCCCGCATCAATCCTGCCAAATAGCGGCCGTATTGAATGTGCATGGGCTGATCCAGCCCGTAGGTCTCGTTCAGCCGGTCCAGGGTCTGTTGCGGCAATTCCCGTTCAGACGCGAACGGACTCCCCGGTGCCAGTCGCACCAGCAGAAAACTGAGAGTGGCGAGTACCAGCAGAGTCGGAACAGCTTGAAGAAACAGGCGATGGAGAAGAAATCGAAACACAGGGTCTCTTTGCCCCTAAATCAGGGCTTCGTCAAGGAAAGGGAGATTGGACATTGTCTGTTTTTCAAATACATCAGGCGAATCCGGGAATAAAACGTGGATCATCCCGCAGATCATTATTGTGATTCTACGCATCTGTGGAAAGGTCCAGTAAGGCATCCCTGCAGGATGCGCGTATTGCTTTGGGGTCTTTCCCATGGTTGACGCTGAAGCGTCAGCCATGGGCTGCGGTGAACGCACCCGCTTCGGGGTGCCGGAGAGGTGCTCCTTTCCAGGATCCGTATTATTGGGTCAGCCTGGGCGGAGACAATCTCCAATGCGGACAACGGGGGAGTAAAATCCATTCTTCACCATGGTAGCATGAAGGTCTTCGGCACGGGACAAACTCAAGGAGCCTTTCCGAACGCAGACCACCAGAATGCCGATAGTGCCTGTGACAGGAATCCCTTCTTCTCCGCATAACCGCCGTGCCGCCCGGTCGTCCGTGGCCACCACCCCGCCGGAAATCGCGGCGTGGGCCATACAGGAGGCCTCTCCGGCACCCAGAGAACGGCGGTACATCTGTTGACGTCTCATCATGGCTGCGTTGGAAGGCGGGGCAAAAGAAACACGCCCGGCGTCAAGATCTCGGGCCAACGGTTCAAGGTTTACCCCTGCCGTCACGGCTCCGGCGGACAGTTCCGTGTACACCTCGGCCGTGATGGTTAGCCGGGAACCGTATTGTGTCACCAGCAGCGGTCCTTCATCCGCCCCCAGAAAATTACTCAGGGTGACCGTATCGATATACAGCGCGGGAGGCTCATTCCGCATGGCGGGCATCGTCCATTGAGAAAGCTGCGGGTTGCAATTGCCCGCGTTTCCCAAGCCAGTCCCGGACCTCCGGAATGGCAAGCCCCATGACCTCCGACAGTTTGCCCAGACTGATATACCCCGCTTGGTACGCAGTCAAGGCCTCCCGCTGGTGACTGGGCAGGGCACCCACGTTCGTCTGATAGCAACTCTGAATGGCCTCACGCACCAATTGGCCTTTGCTTTTTCCAGCCTCGCGGGCCCGCGAAGCTAACTGCCGATCCTCCTCGGGATCCAATTTTACATGCAAGGTTGCTTTTGGCTTCATATAGGTAGTATTGTATCATTTTTAATACAAGTCAACCCCCTGGATTTGAAAAATCACCCCACCTCTATCATCCGTTGGACGGTGAAGCCATCCGTTGGTACATTTTCATAGTAACCTGTAACGCTTCGGGGAAAATCCACGTCAGGACCCCTAAATCTTCAACCGCTCCCGAATCCGTTGGGTGGCTTCCTGGATATTTTCGCGGTGACCGAAGGCGCTGAGGCGAAAGTATCCTTCACCGCTGGGTCCAAAGCCGGCCCCGGGGGTGCCGACCACATGGCAGTCGGTCAGCAGTTGATCAAAAAAGTCCCAGGATCCGATCCCCTCCGGCGTTTTGACCCAGACGTAGGGGGCGTTCACGCCGCCAAACACGGTTAATCCCAGATCGACAAGACATTCCCGGATGATCCGGGCATTCGCCATGTAATAGACCACCAGTTCGTTAGTCTGCTGCATTCCCTCCGGGCTGAGCGTAGCCAGTCCCCCCGCCTGCACCACGTTGGAAGCTCCGTTAAAGCAGGTGTTTTGCCGACGGGTCCACATTTTATGCAGCACGCCGGGGGCTGCGTCCTCCGCTTCCAGTTCCTCCGGCACAACCGCCCAGCCCAGTCGCACTCCGGTGAAGCCGGCTGTTTTCGAAAAACTGTTCACTTCAATCGCGCATTTCCGCGCTCCCGGAATTTCGTAAATGGATTTGGGCAGGCTTTGATCCTCAATAAAGGCGGCATAGGCGCTGTCAAAAATGAGTACCGCTTTGTGTTGGAGGGCGTACTGCACGAACCCCTCCAACTGTTCCCTGGACGCCACAGTTCCGGTGGGGTTATTGGGACTGCAGATGTAAATCAGATCCACTTTCTGCTCCGGAATTTCCGGAAAAAATCCGTTTTCAGCGGTACAGGGCATGTACACCAGCCCCTCGTACTGCCCCCGCTCGTTTTTACGTCCGGTGCGTCCGGCCATCACGTTGGAATCCACATACACTGGATAGGCGGGATCCTGCACCGCCACCACATTGTCGACCGCGAAAATCGACTGAATGTTCGCGCTGTCGGATTTGGCACCGTCGCTGACAAACACATCCGCCACATTCACGTCTGCTCCCCATTCATGGTACAGGTCCGAAATGGCCTTGCGAAGCGGGGTGATCCCTTCGCTGTCTCCGTAGCCGGAGTAGGTCTTCACATCTGCCAGCTTTTCCACGGCCGCTTTCATTCCGGCCACCGCCACCGGGGGAAGCGGTTCGGTGGTGTCGCCGATTCCCAGGCGCAGGATCTTTGCATCCGGGTTCGCGGACTGAAATTCACGGGTGCGCCGGGCTATTTCCGGAAACAGGTAGCCGGCGGAGAGTCGCTGATAAGCAGAATTAATTGTGGCCATAATGAGTGAGTTTAGAGTTTAAAAAAAAAGCTTACAACCGTACTTCGATCCCTTTGGATCGCAAATACTCTTTGGTTTCGCGAATCGTGAAAGTCCCGAAATGGAAAATACTGGCGGCAAGCACCGCATCCGCTTTTCCGACGGTCAGGGCCTCGGCGAGATGTTCCAGAGTGCCGGCTCCCCCGGAAGCAATCACGGGTACGGCCACCGCTTCGGCCACGCTGCGGGTCAGTTCGAGATCATAGCCGTCTTTGGTGCCGTCCGCGTCCATGCTGGTCAGCAGAATTTCGCCCGCCCCCCGCCGCACCACTTCCCGGGCCCAGGCCACTGCGTCGAGTTCCGTTGGTTCGCGCCCTCCGTGGGTATACACTGTCCAGCCGCCCTGAGTGTTTCGGCGGGCGTCAATGGCGACCACGATACACTGGCAGCCGTAAAACGCGGCGGCTTCGTCGATAATCCCCGGATTGAGAATGGCCGCGGTGTTGATCGAAACTTTGTCCGCGCCCGCGTTCAGCATACGCCGCACATCGGCGGCGGTGCGGATGCCCCCGCCCACAGTCATGGGCATAAACACTTCTTTGCCGACCCGGCCCACCAGATCCACTACGGTCTCGCGGCGTTCGTGGGAGGCGGTGATATCCAAAAAGGTCAACTCATCCGCCCCCTGCGCCTCATAGGCCTTCGCCTGCTCGATGGGATCACCCGCGTCAATCAAGTCAACAAAATTGACCCCTTTGACCACGCGGTTGTTACGGATGTCCAGACAGGGAATGATTCGTTTCGCGAGCATAACAGGGATATCGCCCTACTCTTTCCGTTCCTCAATGACAACCGCTTTCCCTTCCGAAAATTCAACCCGCATTTCCTCCACTTCCCGGGTGGTTGTCACATCGATCCATTCCGTTCCCCCTCTGCGCCCGCTGACGAAAACCGGCTGACTGACGGTATCGGGATAAACCCGCACATACTTCCAGATTTCAATCGCCCCATCAGGCGTGTGACGGCTGTAACGCCGACTCGGCCACCCTTTGGCCATGGCCACCATTTCCGGGGTGAACCCCAGCTCAATCTTTCCGTCCCGAATCAACATTTGCGCCTCGCCGGGGAAAGCGGCAAACTGTTCGGGATTTGCCTGGATTCTCCGCGCCGGGGTCGCACAGGCAGCCATAAACAGCCCTGTAATCAAAATGAACAGCGATCTTTGTATAATGGATGAGGTACTCATAGCGATAAACATAGTGCGGATCACGGGTAATTCAACTCGGGACTTTACTCCACAAAGTAGGTGACGGTGGCTGACCAGCGGAAGGTGTTCGTTCCATCCGCCGGAACCGAGGACAGTACCCGGATGACAACTTGTGTATCCGCGGCTCCCACCACATCCACCTGCTCCACTATGGATGTTCCCGTCCGTCCGGCCAGAATGGTGGCACCGTTATAGCTGACTTCATACTCTTCTTCACCTCCGTCTTCGCCGTTAAACTCCAGGCGCACCCGGATCCGGCGGATACTGCGTCCGGCCAGGTCTCCACCCACATCCAAAACCGTGACGCGGGGGAAACTGAGCGAGGTGCCGTCCGCTTGATCAGAGCCGGTCCGTACAATCACCTGATCTGCGGGATCGATAGGCGCTGCATCCGCATCGCCGCCCCCGCCTCCGCCACCGCCGCCCCCGGCAATGGCCACTCCGGCGCCCACCGCCACCACCGCACCGACACCAATGAGGGCCGGACGTTTCCAGTCCGATTTCTTTCCGCCGTCCGTCGTGCCGCCGTCAATCACCCGCACGGTCATCCAGTTGCTTTCCGTGATCGCGCCGGCCTCCGTGCGGGCATCCAGATAATAGCGGAAATCATCCACACCGGCGAACAATTCAGGACGAACCTGAGTTGAATAGACCCCGGCACCCGCAGACCGCATGGGCAGTTTCACCGGGGCCGCTCCGCCGCTTTGGGCCAGATGCATATTCACCTCCGCAACCGGATCCTCGCCGCTCACCCGGGCCACGATCCGCAGCGGTTGACCGGAAACCACCGAAGCCGGGGGCTCGTGGGAGAGCACGGGGCGGGCGGGCTGTGCAAACGCACGGGTTGCGAAAAGGCCAAATACACACAACAACGATAATAAGTAATATTTTTTCAAAACTGGAGTTCTCCTGACAGGGGATGTCATCTCTCATACAATGGTCCGACGATTTCTTCAAGCACCACTTCCGTGGTAACGAAGCCGGTTACCGTACCCTGATCATCCCGCACCAGCAGCATCGGTTGACGGGTCAGGCGCATCCGCGGAATTAAATCATCCGCGGGAACTTCCTCCTCCACATACTGAGGAGGACGAATCAGGTCCGGTACTTTGAGATCGGGTTCATCAATTCGTTCAAACAAATCCCGCAACTGCAGAATCCCCGTAAACCGCTTTTCCGTCTCGGAAAAGACGGGAAAGCTTTTCACTTTGGACTTTGCGGCCAATTCCAGAATATCCGCCATGGGCGTGTCGGGCCGAATTTGCAACATCTGTTCCCTTGGAATCATCACATCCCGGGCGTTTTTTTCCGAAAGCCCGAAAACCCCCACCACCATGCGGCGGCGCTGTTCGCTGAGATCCGGGGTGGCTCCGCTTTCCCGGCTGAGCAAATACTGAATATCGCGACGGGTAATTCGTGCCTGACGCGCGGCATCTTCATCGGAGTCCGGCGCGGGAATAACCAACCGCACCAAACCGATGACGGGTACGCTAATACCATGAAAGAGCACTTTTGAGGCTTGAAACAAGGGTAAAAAACGTGCGGATCGTATCAACGGGTGACTTTGAAACCAGGCTTTGGGTAGATATTCCCCGAAAATAAGAATTAAAAGCGTCAGCACAATACCGGACACAATCCCCCCCACCCGGGCGGAACCCGTCAGTTCCACAAGCAGCCGGGTACCCACCACCGTGAACGCGGTGTTGGCCAGATTGGTCCCAACCAGACTGGTGGCCAAAAGTTGATCAGGATTCTTGAGGAGTTCTTCTAATTTCAAAGCCCGACGATTTCGGCGTTTACTCAAATGTCGGAGACGCACCCGGTTGATCGACACGACCCCCGTTTCGATTCCCGAATAAAAAGCGGACGCGATCAGGAAAAAAATAAATAAACCAATCTGCATGACGGGACTCATTCCGACTCCCCTTTTTCAGGAATGCGCTCCAGCAAAATCATCAGGATCCGATTTCGCCGCATTTGGCGGACCATGGCTTTATAGCCAGGCCCTGTCAACAGCTCATTTAACCGGGGCAGATGTTCCGCCTCCTCCATAAACCAGCCAGCCAGCCGATCCGCCGTGTCCGATTCCAAACGCAGCCCGGTGAGTCTCTCCACATCCAACAGATGGGTTTGACCGTCCAACAACCAGGCGGTTTCCGTCAACTGTTCACAGACCAGCCGCTGATTCTCCTCGATATCCATTTCCCCTGTTAACTCCTCCAGAATGTCCCCCCGGGTAATCAATCCGGCGGTGCCGCCGTATTCATCCACCACCACCGCCACCCGTTTACGGGCGGTCAACATCTGTGTGAGCAATTTATCCAGTGTGCAGAGTTCCGGTACAAAGAACGGTCGCAGACTGGCATCTTCCAGAGAGCGGTCAGAATCCAGAAGATAGGCCCGCACATCCAATAATCCCTCAATATTGTCTAATTGTTCGCGATAAAGCACCAGATGACGGACTTTGCACATTTTGGCAATCGCCACAATATCCTGATCCGGCTCCGAGAGATCCACGCCCTCCAAATCCACCCGGGGGGTCATCACATCACTCACCGTCAGTCGTTCCATGGACAGAATGGCCTGTACCATTTTATGCTCGTGATCATCCAATCCGCCACTTTCCCCGCTCGCCTCCATCAAGGTGTCATACTCCGCACGGGTGATAATGTGACCACTGGGAAGAAAAAAGGCCGAAAAGGTGTTGGTGATCGACTCCAACAACCAGCGTGGCCATTTCAGAAAAGTGACAATCCACATCAATTGTCGTGAATAAAAAGGTGCAAGACGTTCCCGAAGGCGAAGGGCCAGCCGTTTAGGCGCGAATTCGCCGAAAATTAATGTAATAAGGGTCAGTATGCCCACTTGGGTCCATTCATGATGCATCCCCACCCCTTCCAGCATCAACGCCCCCACAATCCAGAAATTCACATTCACAATCGTATTGCCAATCAGAATCGTGGAGAGCAGGCGAGTAGGTTGCTTCAGCAGATGCCGGAGGCGATCAGCGGTATCCGGGTCTGTTTCCCCGATTCGGTTGACTTCATGCAGATCAAATGAAAAAAGCGCGGTTTCCGAACTTGAGAAAAAAGCGGACCCCAAAAGTAAAAAAAGGACAATGCCACCCTGAATCAGCAAAAGTGATGGTATCATCGCAGCATGTCAGCCCCGCTGCGGGGGCTTCGAGGGTTCGGTTCAGAATCGGAATCGCTTGATAAATCGGATAAGTCCATAACTACGCAATATGCGAGTTTTTTAACCGGAAACAAGTCCGAAATGAAAGTAGAAACGACTTATTCCATGGAATAGGCTTTGAAAAAAGCGTTGAAATTTCACTTTTTCAGGATATGCACATCCCGGTCCACTCCCCGCAGTGATTCCACCCCGGGGATATCCACCGGAAGCGGTTTCCCCGCCTTTTTGCGCTTCGGACCGAAGCATTCCCGAT
>JBBDRC010000256.1:0-3094 GCA_040905625.1 Kiritimatiellia bacterium | reverse complement strand
ACCAAATACAGTACTTCTTTGGCGATGTTGGCGGCGTGATCCGCCGCCCGTTTGGCATAACGCACGCTGAGCAGGGCGTCGAGCAGGTCTTTGCTGGCCGCTTTTTCCATGAGCACACCGCGCATTTTCTCCATCATCCGGTCACAAATATTATCAATTTCCTTGTTGTGTGCCCAGATTTTGGTGGCCAGGGCATCATCCTGGTTCCGCAGGCATGCACAGGCGTCACTGACCGCCATTTCCACCTGCGCGAACAGCGGCATCAGGTAACCGTCCGTGTCGCCCAGGTCTGCGTGGATCTTTGCGTGGTCGAGTTGGAAGTCTTTGATGTTTTCCATTAAATCTCCAATTCTCTCCAAATCGCGGTTGGCTTTGATCACCACGGTTAAGAAGCGAAGGTCGGAGGCCACCGGCTGGTGCAGGGCGCTGATCTTGAGGCATTCCTCCTCCAGCACCACCTCCGTTTGATCCAGTACTTTGTCGGGAATAAATCCCGTCCCCCCCCCGCCTTCAGAGAGAAGGACGACCCGGGCGTTGTTTTTCACCCGACCCAATTGTTCACTCAACAGGGCGGTTAACTTTTCCACATCTCGGCTGAAATGTTTGTTCATATCATACTCCAATTGGGTCGGGATCTCACCGGGTTTAGTTCATCGCCATGTAGGCGTCCAGGATCCCGCCGTCCACGGATTTGAGGGTCATCTTGCGGGGACCTGCGGCGGGACGGACCACGATTTTGGCGGGCTCGCCGTGCTCATGGAACTGTGCCAATGCTTCAGAACCGGACCGGAACACCCACAGCCGCCCGTCTTCCATGATCACGGTGAATCCGGGCTGACTCAGGGCATATTCCATCATGGTGTCGCGATCCGTGCCTTTCAGCGTCAATCCGTTGGGACCCGCTCCGGGCAGGATCACGATTTTCGCGGGCTCGCCGTGCTCTTCGAACTGGGCCAGGTCTGCGGATCCTTCCTCGAACACCCACAGCCGTCCCTCTTCCATGAAGACTTTGTAGCCGGGTTTGGTCAGCGCGTATTCCATCAGGGTGTCGCGATCCGTGCCTTTGAGAGTCATCCGTCGGGGACCGGCACCGGGCAGGATCACGATTTTCGCGGGTTCGCCGTGCTCTTCAAATTGAGCAAGGTCCGCCGACCCTTCTTCAAACACCCACAGGCGGCCGTCTTCCAGGAAAACTTTGTAGCCGGGTCTGGTGAGGGCGAATTCCATCATTACGTCGCGCTCGGTGCCTTTGAGAGTCATGCCGTCGGGTCCCATGCCGGGAAGCACCACGATTTTGGCGGGTTCGCCTTCGTCCAGGAATTTCGCCAGATCCGCGGATCCGGTTTCGAACACCCACAGACGACCGTCTTCCACAATGGTGGTGTAGCCGGGAATGTCGTAGGGCGAAGGCGCGTGACCGTGGGCGGCGGGTTTGACCGACGCGGGTGCGGAGGCGGCGGTGCTGACCGCCGGGTCCATGGTGGGGGAGGCGCAGCCGGTGAAGGCAATGGCCGCGGCGGAGAAGAGAAGTTGCAGGGGGAGGTTGGTTTTCATGAGGTGTCCTTATGGTTGGGTTTTGAATATCAAGAGATACAGGTTATAGAAAGTGGGATCAACCGAAGCGTCCGGTGACGTAGTCGAGCGTTTCCTGAAGGTGGGGGTTTTGGAAAAGGGTGGAGGTGGGGCCGTACTCAATCAGGTGGCCCAGATACATAAACGCGGTGTAATCGCTGGCGCGCGAGGCCTGCTGCATGTTGTGGGTGACGATGAATATGGTGTACTGCCCTTTCAGATCCTCGAGCAGGTTCTCGATTTTCAGGGTGGCGATCGGATCGAGCGCCGAGCAGGGCTCGTCCATCAGCAGCACTTCGGGTTCGGCCGCAATGGCGCGGGCGATGCACAGACGCTGCTGCTGTCCGCCGGACATGCCGAGCGCGCTTTCGTTCAATCGGTCTTTGGTCTCCTCCCAGATCGCCGCCCCGCGCAGACTGCGCTCGCAGACATCGTCCAGCACGGATTTACGGTTTTCCCCGTCAATGCGGAGGGAATACACCACGTTTTCGTAAATGGACATGGGGAAGGGATTTGGTTTCTGAAACACCATACCCATGCGCTTGCGCAGTTCAATCACGTCCACCCCGGGGGCGTAAATCGACTCCCCCTCCAACAGCATTTCGCCGTCGATCTTCACAATATCGATCAGGTCGTTGATGCGGTTGACGCAGCGCAGCAGGGTGGATTTTCCGCAGCCGGACGGTCCCACCAACGCGGTGACTTTGCCTTTGGGCACTTTGAAATTGATGTCGAACAACGCCTGGGCTTCACCGTAATGGAGATTGAAATTCCGGGTTTCCAGACAGACGGTTTCCTGGTCGAGTTCCGGGTGGATCTCGGCGGTGAAGGGTTCGCCGGCGGCAATCCCCGCCAGTCGGTTGGTGGCGGGTTTATCTTTGGTTTCAGTTTCAGGTGTTTGATTCATGAGGAATTTAGGGAAGGGAGGTTGGATTAAACTGCGGAACCTTTGAACTTATTCTTCAACCGGGCGCGGATGCCGATTCCGGTGAGATTCAACAGGAAGATAATGGTGATAAGAAGAACGGTGGTTGTGTACACCATCGGTTTGGCGGCCTCACTGTTCTGACTCTGGAATCCGAGGTCATAAATATGAAAGCCCAGATGCATAAAGGAGCGTTCCAGATGGAAAAACGGGGCATAGGAATCAAAGGGCAGTTCCGGAGCCAGCTTCACCGCGCCCACCAGCATCAGCGGCGCCACTTCGCCGGCCCCCCGGGCCATGGCCAGAATCATCCCGGTCATCACCCCGGGCATCGCCCGCGGCAGCACGATGCGCTTGATGGTTTGCCATTTGGAGGCCCCGCAGGCGTAGGAGCCCTCGCGCATGGAATTCGGCACCGCCGCCAGGGCCTCCTCGGTGGCCACAATCACCACCGGCAGGGTCAACAGCGCCAGGGTCAGGGCCGCCCAGAGAATGCCGCCGGTTCCGTAGGTGGGGGTGGGCAGTTTTTCGGCGAAAAAAACCTCGTCGATGGTGCCGCCGAGAATATAGCAGAAGAACCCGAGTCCAAACACCCCG
>JBBDRC010000255.1:0-18802 GCA_040905625.1 Kiritimatiellia bacterium | reverse complement strand
GCCCCTTCGGCCCCTTCGGCCCCTTCGGCCCCTTCGGCCCCTTCGGCCCCTTCGGACCCGTCGGGTGCCTCGGCCCCTTTGATTTCGGCAGATTCAGGTTCTCCGGCGGATTCGCCACTCTCAGTTTCCGGTGCTTGTGCATCCTCCGGTAATTCGGTTGATTCTTGGTCCGGGGGACCTCCGCTTTGTCCGGTCTCCCCGGTCTCCCCCGTTTCGGCGGGCACCACACTTTCGGATCCGGGTGAGGGTTCACCGGATTGTGGAGGGCTGTCTGTCGGTTCACCTGAAGGGGGTGCTTCGTCGTCGGTTGATGTGTCGGATGGCCGGGGGGGGGCGGGGGAGCCGGGTTGACCGGCCGGGGCCTCGGTGGAGGTTTCGATGCGATCCACGGTGCTGGTGGTGAATTTGTTATCCATCGCGATCAGCCGTTCCCGCAGAGTGCGCAGGGTGCGCTCGGCCTCTTTGGCTCGTTCGGGATTCCGGAAGGGACCGAAATAATAGGTGAGGCCTTCATGCTGATAGAGCACGAATTCACCCGGAATTTGCGGAGTCTGACCATCGGGGAGTTCGAGAGGCAGCCAATTGGTAAACAGGGTTTTACGGTTCATCCGACCCAAATCGTCCACCGCCGCCGCTTCAAATTGCCAGGTTTCAGCAAACAGCGGGGGGAGGGAGTGTACGAGCAGGATGCACCCAATCAACCACTTACGCATCGGGTCTCCAGCGGCAGATGAATTCATCAAATTGCAGGTGGACCTGTTCGGCGAATCCTCCCAGAGTGCGGGTGAGTTCGTTTTCGGCCTGGCCGGGCAGGTAGGGTTTGAGGAACACGCGGTGACGTCCGCGGGTGAAAACGTAGCCGTCCGATTCGTTTTCATGTGGCGATGAATCGGGCAGTGCCGTGATTTCGTAAAAGCTGAAACAGGCTTCGCCCTGCGGATGCAGATGCGTAACGAGTTGTTTGAGAACCCGGAGCCGGTCGGGTTTCGGCAGCACATCGGCAATATGTTCACACAGCAACAGATGGAAATGCGCGTCCCGGGAGGACCCGGATGTGGCGGGCCAGGGCTGAAGGAGGGTTTCGACCCGGCGGGCGCCGCCCTGATACAGCATCTCGTCCCCCGGGGGGTCCGGTGCCACCCGCGCCCGCAAAATGGTTTGATCCTTGACGCGGTGGTCCCGCAGCAACCAGGGCAACAGGATGCCGCCTTTGGGGTCGGTGGCGGATTCGGTCAGGCGGCTGGTTCCCACAAAGGGGGTGTACTGCTGATGATAAATGGCGGTTTCGGTTTTCTCCAATTCGGCAAGCATCTCCTGTTCGGAGGGAGACCATGCGTCGTCGGCCCAGAGAAAACGGTGGTTTTCCGGACTGACCGCCTCCCAGTGCCCCGCAGCGAGCGGACGCAGGACCCATCCCGCTTTCAGCATTCGTTGCGACCGTGTGTTCATGTGAGTGTACTACGACGGTCCGGGAAAATGCCGAATAGAAAAGATACAGATTTCAGGCCGTTTCCGCCGCCTCCGAGGCGGCGGAAACGGAACTCAGTAGTTGAAGCGGAAACCCAGGAGACCCTGCCAGTTTTGGGCCGCGGCACCGTTGTCACCATCCAGCCAGATGTCCCGGTCGCTGACGTTGAACGATATTTCGCCGTACAGATGAAAGGCTTCGCAGAGCTTGACCAGAAGTCCCGTGCCGAGTTTCAGCAACATCCCGTCGTCCTGTCCCGCGCTCCCCGCCGCGAAATCGGTCCACATATACCCAATTCCCGCCACACCGTATGGAACCAGAGTTTCCGAGAGGGGATAAAATTCCTCAATGGAGAAGAGCAGGCTGTTGGAGGTGTTATCGTCGTAATTATGGTGGGCAAACGAAACGATGAGCTGATCCAACGGATAGATTTCGGAGGCGTAGGCCGCTTCAAATCCTTTCCATTCATCTCCGTCCACGCCGCCGTCGGCATCCAGAGACCAGGCGAGGCGCACATTCTGACCTTTGGGATTGTGATGATCGAGCAAGGGCTGAGCATGGATAAGGGGACTGAGAACGATGAGCAACAGGGCGGGAACACATTTTAGATTCATAACAGGAACTCCATTGGGTTGTAAGGATAGGATTGTTTTTTCTCAAATAAGTGAATTTGTCAATGCTGGATCGGGTAAATGCGAACAAGCGGCCGGGGTGCCCGACTTAAAGACCGGCGATGTGTTTCTTTCTAAAGTGGTCATAATCACGGAGGATACGGGATAGTGGATAGAGGGGATGGCCACGCAGACGGTTCATGCGTCCGATATGACAGGCCCATTGCCACTGTTTAAGCAGGATCCGGACCATTTCCCGATACTGATAGCGGAAATCGTAGAGATTGGTGGCCTCGCTGGTGAGTCCATTGAGTTCGATCAGCTTGAGATTCAGTCCCGCTTTGAGATCCTCTTCGGAGGGGACCCGCAGATCGAATCGGCCAAAATAAAAGCCGGGGAGGCTTTTGGCTATGCGGTCAACGGCGGATTCGAGCTGCGGGGTGATGAGGTCCCTGCCCTCCAGAAATTGGGTGCCCCGGGCGTGGTTCCCCACCTCGGTCAGGGGAATACGGGTTCCTGCTTCCGGAATTCCGTAGATACGCTCACCGAAGGCCTGTGCATACATCCGGTACTGGCAGACCGCGCGGTCATCCGCCAAAATGAGGTCTTCGATGGAACGGGAGCCGTCGCCCCGTATCTCAGGAAAGACCTTGCGGGTGAGTCCAAAGATGAACCCGGTGTCCTGATCCGGGTCCCGGATATAAAACACCCCGAATTCTTCGCCGGGAATGTACCGCTGCACGATCCAGGTTTCCCGCGGTTTGGACCGGAGGGGGGTGAGAATGTCCTCCCGGTTTTTGGCAATCAGAACCTGGCTGCCGCGCTGGCCCGCGTCGGGTTTGAGGACCAGGGGATAGGTTTCTCCCTGTTGGTGAAAAAAGTGATCGAGGGCCTCAACCCGTTCCGACAGTGAACGGCCGGGTGAGAGGGTGATGTAGTCGGCAATGGCCTCCCGCTCACGGATCTGATCCAGGATGGCGGTTTTGGATTCCTCCACAATGCCGCTGCCGGGAATGCAGGGGTTGCAGGCGGTGAAATCGAGAAAGCGGTTTCCCCGGCGGAAGCCGCGTCCAACCAAATAGGTCCAGACGGGCAGATAGATGACGGGGGCGGGCCAGTACTCAGGGCGGGTGAGTCTCCGCCATTTACCGAGCAGCTTGCGGCGTCCCCGCCAATTGAAGGAGGGGAGCAGGATGTGGGTGAGAATCAGGTACACCAGCACGCCGCCGATCAACAGGGCGGGGGCGGTGTGATGATAGCGGTCAATCCATTCCAATGCCTGACCGGACAGCAGCATGGCGATGCTGACGAACAGCGGGGTCCAGATGACCGCGGCCAACACAAACCAGGCCGTGAATTGTTTGACCGGCACTCCCAGAATACCGGCGGCCACGTAGGCGGGAAGCCGGGTGCCGGGAACAAAACGGCTGATGAGAATGGCTTTTTCGGCATGACGGGAAAACCATTGCTCGGTCTCACGCAGAGCCGGGGGGTCGATCATCCAGCGCAGGGGAACGCGGCTGAGGGCGGGGCGTCCCCAGCGGCGGCCCGCCCAGAAGAGAAGATAATCGCCGAACAGGATCCCCACCAGGCAGGCTCCGACTCCCTGGGTCCAACTGAGGGTTCCATTCGCGATCATCAGTCCGGTGATGGCGCCGGTGACATCCTCGGTGACCAGGGTGGCGAGCGCGATAACGGTCAAAAGCAGCGCCAGGGATAAGCCTTTGGTCCGGGGACGATCCCCGGCGTTGAACATGGCCCGCGAATCCTCCACCCGATGGGGGAGGGCCGCGGTGCGGCCCGGGACCCGCCCCGCCTGCAGATCCTTCATGAACTCCAGCACCACCGGGGTGAGAGGGGTGGAGCCCTCCAGGGGGATGAACTGACTTTGCGGCAGAATGCGGGCGTGTTCCCGGGCCTGAAACCGTTCCTCTTCCCGCGAGGGGTATTGAACGATCAGCACGGGATGGGGAATGGTCTCGATGAGGGGACGCAGGGTGCGGCGATCCGATGCCCGCAGCACATTCAATTGGCTTCGGGTCAGGTCCCAGTCGGGGATTTGTCCGAAGTGGGGAAGCAGGCGGTCCACCAGCGTCAGGGCCAGATCGCTGAGAGCGTAGAGGCTATAGTTGAGGTGGTGTTCACCGAGCAGACTGAATTCCTGGACTCCGCTGGCATCCACCAGCACCAGTGCCCGGACGGTGTCGGTGGACCGGGCGGCCAGATGCAATGCCACCGCGCCGGCCTGTCCGTTCGCGATCACCACGGGACCGGGGGGCTGAAGGTCAAGCCGGGAGGCGATCCCGCCGAACCCTCCCGGATTTGAACGCGGCTGATTGAGTCCGGGCAGCACGGGCATTTCGATTCGGAATCCCTTGGCCTGCAAATCCAGTGCCAGGGTTTGAACTGCGGCCGAACTTTCGTGCAGGGGATCCATCAATATCAGAAAATCCGCGTTCCCCGAATCGACGGGCCGGACAGGAAAAGGAGAGGGAGACGGCGGGTTAAAGGCCGTGAACAGCCACGAGGCGACAAGCAGCAGTGCGTAGCCAACCAGGAGCCGGAACCGGAAACGTCGAAAAAAAATGCGTTGGGTGGGAGTGGACATGCGCGGAAGGAGGATGACATCCACTTGCAATTTTTTAAAAGAAAGGCAATAGCAAGCGCATGAATTTGCACGCAAAAGATCCCGGTCCCGCGGCGAACCCCCGTTACAGCGGGCTGGAGAGGCTCTATGGGGTCGAGGCGGCCCGCGGGTTGTCCGGGGCGCATGTCTGCATTATCGGCGTGGGCGGGGTGGGAAGCTGGGTGGCGGAGGCCCTGGCGCGGTCGGGTGTCGGTACGTTGACGTTGGTGGATATGGATGAGATCTGCATCAGTAATCAGAATCGACAGGTGCACGCCCTGGATGACACCGTGGGGCAGCCGAAAATCGAGGCGATGGCGGATCGGATTCGGCGGATGGATCCCGGGATCCGGGTGCGGCGTGAATTCTGTTTTTTCACCGAAACCAGTTGCGACGCGCTTTTAGGAAACGGTGCCGATGTGGTGGTGGATTGCATCGACAGTATTCCCCACAAGTGCCTGCTGCTGGCGGAATGCCGGAAACGGGACCTGCGGGTGGTGACGGTGGGCGCGGCGGGCGGACGGGCGGATCCCACAAAAGTACAGGTGGCGGATCTCTCACGCAGTTACGACGATGCGTTGTTACAAAAAGTGCGTAAAAAACTGCGTCAGAACGATGGCTTTCCCCGGAACATCCGAAAAAAATGGGGGATTCCTGCGGTGTTTTCGCCTGAACCCGTCCGGTATCCGCAGTCGGATGGCACGGTCTGTGCGGTACGGGAAGAGGGAAGTAACCTGCGGTTGGACTGCGCCAGCGGCTATGGGACCGCCGGGTTCGTGACCGGCGCCTTCGGCTTTGCCGCCGCGGCCGCGACAGTGGAGATCCTTCTGCGATTCCGCTGATCATGACGGGTAAGGGCGCATCCCCGAATTGGGTAAATTTTTGACTCTTGTCTGTTGCCATCCACTTGAACACACGCTATAAACCCAAAATGGATGTATGGGGCGTGTTTCGCGCTTCGGGCATTTGAAAATCGGCAGAGAGTCGGATGACCTCTTTGCCACCCAAAACGAACGACAACAGGGAGATGTGATTATGGAAGATTCTATTGCAACAGAGACCGTGCAGATTGAACGGAAACAGTTTTTCTTTGATCTCAGAGAAAACCAACGCGGAATTCTGCTTCGGATAACCGAAGAAGTCAGAGGACACCGGGACACCATTATTATTCCGGCCACCGGGCTGAAAGACTTCAGCGACGCCTTGAATAAGATGATGGATGTCATTGATCAGGAGGGACTGGATCCCACCGATCCCACATCGGACGAAGATGATTTCTATGATGATGACATCCCACAGGCTGACGAAGCGGATGAAGAGGACGACCAGGATGATCCGGAAGATGATCCGGAAGACGACTATTAAGTGATCGCCATCCATTCGCCTGAAAACCCGGAGTTCTGCTCTGGGTTTTTTTTCTTTCTTTTTAAACAGAATGTGCATTAACTTCACACATGATGCGAACACTTGATACCCCGGTTCTGGTGGTGGGAACCGGAATTGCCGGTTTGAAGGCGTCCCTGGCGCTTGCGGAAACCCACAAGGTGATTGTAACCACCAAACGGGAAGCCGGGGTGTCCAGCAGCAATTGGGCCCAGGGGGGCATCTCCTGTGTGATGGATCCGGGAGACAGTTTCGAGGCCCACATTCAAGACACCCTGTCGACCGGATCGGGTCTCTGCGACGAGGAGTCGGTGCAGGCGATCATTGAAGGAGGGCCGAACGGGATTCGGGAGTTGGAGAAGCTGGGAGTCACCTTCGAGCGAAACGGCGCTCATGAAAACGAGTACGACCTGGGGCGGGAAGGGGGGCACAGTCACCGTCGGGTATTGCACGCGGGGGATATCACCGGACATGAGATCATATCACAATTGATCCGGGTCGCGGTCGCCCATCCGAACATCACCCTGCTGGAACGGGCCATGGCCATTGATTTGGTGACCACGGGCTGGCTGGATTATCCCGGAGCCAACTCCTGCATCGGGGCTTATTTTCTGGATGAACGCACACGGGAGGTGTTTGCCGTACGGGCCCGGCACACGGTGCTGGCCACGGGAGGGGCCTGCAAAGTGTATCAGTACACCTCCAATCCGGATGTGGCCACGGGTGACGGAATCGCCATGGCCTGGCGTGCGGGGCTGCCGGTGAAAAATATGGAGATGGTGCAATTTCATCCCACCGCCCTGTTTCACCGCAAAGCCAAATCGTTTTTAATCAGTGAGGCCGTCCGCGGTGAAGGCGGGGTGTTGCTGAATCACCGGGGAGAACGGTTTGTGGAGGAATTCGATCCGCGCGGATCTTTGGCGCCGCGGGATATTGTGGCACGGGCGATCGACCATGAGATCAAACGGACGGGCGCACACTGCGTGTATTTGGATATTACCGACAAATCCGAAGAGTTTCTGCGGGGGCGCTTTCCGAATATTTATCAGCGCTGCCTGGATTTGGGTATCCATATGGCCACGGAACGCATTCCGGTGGTCCCGGCCGCTCACTATTTCTGTGGCGGCGTGGAGGCTCAGGTGAACGGATTGACACAAATGCCCGGTTTGTATGTGATCGGCGAGGCCGCCTGCACCGGACTGCACGGGGCCAACCGCCTGGCCAGTAACAGCCTGTTGGAGGGACTGGTGTCCGCCGGTTTGTTGGCCGCGAATATGCCGGTGATGGATTCGGTGGTGCCCACGGACACCATCACCATCCCCGATTGGGAATCCCATCATGCGGTGGCCAGCGATGAGGCGGTGGTGGTGGAACACAACT
Source organism: Kiritimatiellia bacterium (assembly GCA_040905625.1). GTDB lineage: Bacteria > Verrucomicrobiota > Kiritimatiellia > SS1-B-03-39 > UBA6053 > UBA6053. The sequence continues at coordinate 11,334 of JBBDRC010000255.1, read as the reverse complement.
GGAACGAGGTCCGCACCTGCATGTGGGATTATGTGGGGATTGTGCGCACGGATAAACGGCTGGACCGGGCGATGCGGCGGATTCAGAATTTGCGCAATGAAATCCGGGAATACTATCTGGATTATTTGGTCACTCCGGATGTGCTGGAACTGCGGAATCTGGCCACGGTCGCGGAATTGGTGATCCGATGCGCGCGTCAGCGCAAAGAAAGCCGCGGTCTGCATTACACCCTTGACTATCCCGAGACGCTTCCGGTTGCCGCGGACACCCTGCTGAATGATCCTCCGGGTGAATCGCTGAATTTGTTTGACAGCCGGGTGGAAAAACATGGCTAACGCGTTGGTGCTGGTGGGACACGGCAGTGCCCGAAACCTGAATACCCGCAAGCCGATTTGCGCCAATGTGAAAGCCATCCGACAGCGGGGACTCTATGATGAAGTCCGCTGCGGACTGCTGAAACAGGAGCCGCATGTGTCCATCACCCTGGATAAATTGGAGAGTGAGGACATCACGGTGGTGCCTTTTTTTATTGCGGACGGGTATTATACGCAACAGGTGATTCCTGAACAAATGAAGCTGTGCGGGGCGTTGACCGAAAAGCCCGGACGAACCATTCGGTATACCCGGTCCGTGGGGAGTCATCCTTTGTTTGCCGATCTGATTGTGCGTCATGCCCGGGAGGCGGGCTGGAGAGAAGGGGACGCGCTGGTGGTGCTGGGTCACGGAACGCCGAAAAATCCGGACTCCGGGGTGAATGTGTATCTGCAGGCCGAACGCGTCCGCAGGCGGTGTCCGCATGAGGAGATTCATACCCAGTTTATCGACGAAGCTCCGTTTGTGACCGATGCCTGCGATCTGTGCCGGGCGGACCGCATTGTGATCGTTCCCCTGTTCGTCGCCGACGGCTGGCATGTGACCGAAACCATCCCCGGGGACCTGGGCCTGGTGGACGGACGCGGAACCCGGCAGGGCCGGGAAATGATCATGACCTCGGCGGTGGGCACCGACCCCGGGCTGGTGGAGGTGATTCTGGCGCTGGCCGGGGAGGCGGAGGAGACGGGTTCTTAAGGGGTTTGGGATGAGAGGACAGAGGGTGACAGGATTGCACAGCCAGGAATGTCTGTGTCACCTTTGGGATGAGAGGACAGAGGGTGACAGGATTGCACAGCCAGGAATGTCTGTGTCACACTCACTCTTCACTCTTTTCCGATGACTTCCGAGACCAGTTGCCGGGCTTCGGACTGGATGCGGGCGAGGTGGTCGGCGCCGATGAAGCTTTCGGCGTAGATTTTGTAGATGTCCTCGGTGCCGGAGGGGCGGGCGGCGAACCAGCCGTTTTCGGTGACAACCTTGAGTCCGCCGATGGCGGCGCCGTTTCCGGGGGCATGGGTGAAGGTTCCCGTCACCGGTTCGCCGGCCAGGGTGTCGGCTTTAAAGTCCTCGGCGGAGAGGCCGGCGAGCTTTTTCCGCGCCTCTGCGGAGGCTTCGGCATTTTTGCGTCCATAACAGGGCATGCCGAATTGGGTGGCCAGTTCGGCATAGCGTTCGCCGGGATCCTTGCCGGTGACGGCGGTGATTTCCGCCGCCAGCAGACACATGATGAGGCCGTCTTTGTCGGTGCTCCAGGTGGTGCCGTCCCGGCAGAGGAAAGAGGCTCCGGCGCTTTCCTCGCCTCCGAATCCATAGGAGCTGTCGGAGAGTCCCGGAACAAACCATTTAAAGCCGACAGGGACTTCGGAGAGTTCGCGGCCGATGTGGGAGACCACACGGTCGATCATGGAACTGGAGACCAGGGTTTTTCCGACCTTGGCGGAGGCCGGCCACTGCGGACGGTGTGTGAAGAGGTAGTCGATGGCCACGGCCAGATAATGATTGGGATTGAGCAGGCCGGAGCCGCGGGTGACAATTCCGTGACGGTCCGCGTCCGGATCGAGTCCGAAGGCAATATCAAAATCATCTTTCATCGCGATCAGGCCGGCCATGGCGTCCGGACTGCTGCAGTCCATGCGGATTTTTCCATCGGTATCCATGTGCATAAATTGAAAGGAGGGGTCGATCGCGGGGTTCACATTGCGGATGTTGAGTTTGTAGGTCTCCGCGATGGGTTCCCAATAATCCAGGGACGCACCACCCAGGGGGTCGACTCCCAGAGACAGACCGGAGTTGGCGATGGCGTCCATATCCACTGCCAGGGCCAGGTCGTTTACATAGGGGGTGACAAAATCCATCTCCCGCACGGAGCCATCCCGTATGGCTCTGACGTATGAGCGGCGTTTGACATCCTCCAGGTCGGTTTCGAGCATGGCGTTGGCCCGCTGTTGAATCCACCCGGTGGCGTCCGAATCGGCGGGACCGCCATGGGGGGGATTGTATTTCAGTCCGCCGTCCCCGGGGGGGTTGTGGGAGGGGGTGATGAGAATGCCGTCGGCTTTCGCGTCGTGCTTCCGGTTGTGGCAAATGATGGCCCGGGAAACCGCAGGGGTGGGGGTGGGGCGTCCGCCGGATTGCACGCGGACCGTCACCTGATTGGCGGCCAGAACCTCGATGGTGGAGATCAGGGCGGCTTCGGAGAGGGCGTGGGTGTCCATGCCCAAAAACAACGGGCCTTTAATGCCCTGGATTTCGCGGTATTCGCAGATCGCCTGGGCGATGGCCAGAATATGGTCTTCATTAAAACGGCTGTCGGTGGAGGACCCGCGGTGTCCGGAGGTGCCGAAATTAACCCGCTGCCCGGCCTGTGACATGTCGGGGCTGCGAATATAATAGTCGCAAAGCAGGCGTGGGATATTGGGGATTAAACGGGCGGGGACGGGTTTTCCGGCCAGGGGATGGGTACTCATACAGATTCCTTCATTTTTTTTCAGATTAACAGCCGTATCATAAGGACTTCCGATTGATTCACAAGCAGATTTCGGTTAGAGAAACGTGTATGTCAGCTTTATCGACCTTTGCGGCGATTGATTTTGAGACCACCGGCAGCGTGGCCGGGTATCCGGTGGAACCGTGGCAGGTGGGGGTGGTGGTGATTTCCGCGGGGGAGGAGCCCGTGTATTGGGAATCGTTATTGCGGGTGGGCAATCGGCCTTTTCATCCCCGGGCACCCGGACGGCACGCCCGCATACGGGAGGAACTGGAGGAGGCTCCGCGTCTCCAGGACTGCCTTCCCGAGCTGCGCCGCTTCTGTCTGGGGCGTCCCCTGGTTGCCCACAACACGGCCACGGAGCAAAAATGTTTGCAGGCCTATGTACCGATGGAGCCCTGGGGGCCGTGGATCGACAGTTTGAAGCTGTCACGGGCCGCGTGGCCGGAGCTGCCCTCCCATCGGCTGGAGGATGTGTTGCGGCGGCTCGATTTATTCAACACGGTACAAAACACGTTCGAGGACCGGGAGGCACATGACGCCTTGTTCGATGCGTATGGATCCGCTGTGCTCCTGCAGTATCTGTTGAACCAGCCCGCCTGGTCCGCTGCCGGTTTGGAGCTGCTTCAATTTCCGGACCAAACCGCTTTTTACCGGCACCGGAAATAACAAAAAATCCCGCAACCGTCCGGGGACGAAAACGGGATTTGGCAAATTGCCGACGGTTTTGCTCAGGCGAACTGGTTTTCGACGATTTTTTCGGCTTTGGACCAGTATTCGGTGGCATCGCCCGCGAATCCGTTTTTCTCGGCCATCAGATAGGCTTCGAACTGGATGCGCTGATAGCGTTCTTCAGCGGAAAGATTGCTTTTGGAGGCCGTTTTTGCGGCCGGTGTCTTTTTACCCGCGGTTTTTGCGGCCGGTGCTTTTTTTGCCTCCGGGGGGTTCGCTGCGGGAGCTTTCATGACTGCAACTTTTTTGGCCGAAGCCTTTTTGTCCGCGGGTGCTTTTGGGGCATCTGGTTTTGTGGTTGTTTTTTTTCTGGCGCTCATGTGCCTGTCCTTGTTGGTTGATTTATTTGGTTAGAGGGAATAAGAGAACTCCCTGTAAATTTTCCTATGGGACTTATTTTTGTAGATGCAAGACCGAAAAGAGAATGATTTATGTTACAAATGAACACGATAGAACAGGAACTCGCCGAGGCCGTGCAGGCTTCGTTATGCAACGCCTTTCCGGAGGAGGATTCGGTGAGGGCTTTTGCCGCGTCGGTGGTGAAAACCGCCGATCCCCGGCACGGGGATTATCAGTGCAACGACTGCATGCAGTTGGCGAAAACGCTGCGACGGGCCCCCCGCGCCATCGCGGAAAAAGTAATCGGAGACCTGCGGGCGCATCCCGCTTTGGCATCGGTGGAAGTGGCGGGTCCGGGTTTTATCAACTTCCGAGTGTCACAAACCTGGCTGGAGGAGCGGTTGTGTGCGGTGGAGTCCGACGCGTTCCGGGGCACTCCGCAGGTTGGGGAAGGCGCGACCGTGGTAATGGACTACTCCGGTCCGAATGTGGCCAAGCCGATGCACATCGGACACATCCGCTCCACCGTGATCGGAAACGCGTTGGACCGTTTGCACCGGTTTTGCGGATACCGGGTGATCGCGGACAACCATATGGGGGATTGGGGCACCCAGTTCGGGCTGATTCTGATCGGTTACCGCCATTTCGCGGATCAGGAGGCTCTGCAGACGTCTCCGGTAGAGGAACTGGAGCGGGTGTATGTGAAAAGCTATCAGAAGTCCAAAGAGGATGAAACCTGGCTGGACGCGGCCAGGGAGGAATTGGTGAAACTGCAGGCGGGGGATGAGGAGAATTTGCGGCTGTGGAAATCATTTGTGGAAATGAGTCTGGGCGAATTTCGTAAAATTTTTGAGCGTCTGGATGTTCACTTTGATCTGGAGCGGGGAGAAAGCTTCTACAACGACCAGTTGGCCGGAGTGGTGGAGACCCTGCGGTCGAAGGGCCTGCTGGAGGAAAGCGAAGGGGCGCAAATCGTGAATCTGGAGGAGGAAAATCTTGGGGTGTGCATCGTGCGGAAACGGGACGGCGGTTACAATTACGCCACCACCGATTTGGCAACGGTGTTCAATCGGGTGGAGGAGTTTTCACCGGAAACGGTTTTATATGTGACGGATGAACGTCAACAGCGCCATTTTAGTCAAATCTTCAATGTGGCAAAAAAAGTGGGGGTGGAAACCCGTTTGGAACACGTGTGGTTCGGGTTGATGCGGCTGCCGGAAGCCACCTTCAGCACCAGAGAGGGGAATGTGATTAAACTGGAGGCCCTGCTGGACGAGGCCGAGCGCAGGGCACTGGAGATGGTGCAAAGCAGCAGTCCGGAGATGCCGGAGGATACGCAACGGGCGGTGGCGAAGGCGGTGGGAATCGGGTCGATCAAATATGCGGATCTGAGCCAGAATCCGCAGAGTCTGGTCACCTTCACCTGGGAAAAAGCCATGGCGCTGGACGGGAATTCGGCTCCCTATCTGCAGTATGCCCATGCCCGCATCCGCAGTGTGCTGGATAAGTATGCGGAGCAATTTCCCGAAGGAAAACCAGCGGAGGCCCCCTTTGCACTGCCCGAACCCCTGGAACGGGAACTGGGATTGAAAATCGCCCGCTTCCCCGAAGCGGCGCTGGTGGCCGCCCGGACGTATCGACCCAATTTTATGGCCGATTATCTGTTCGATCTGGCCCAGACCTACAGCACCTATCATCAGAGTATTCCCTTTCTGCGGGCGGAGCCGGGAGTGCGGGAAAGCCGCATGCGGCTGATCCGGCTGGTGGCGGACACCCTCAAAACCGGACTGGGTCTGTTGGGGATTGAGGCGCCTGATCGGATTTGAGTTTTTCCGATATTCGGAAATTTCAAAATTCCTTCTTCCTGGAAGTGAGAAAAAAATTCTCTGAATTTTACGGACATGGGTGGGGTGATCTGTCAGAATAATGGTAAACTGAGGGAGAAGGTCAAAAAGGCCGGAGGGCGCTGGCACCCCGGTCTGCAGGGCTGGATTCTGCCCCGACACCGCGTCGTCCACCTGGGACTTCAACACCGCCTACTCACCGAAAAACCCTTGGAGATCAAAGATGACTGTCAATACAACTAGATACATAAAGCATATAAATATAGATGCATTATATGCATGTTGTCCGCATATAGATGCTTTTTCACGTCCGTAGAATATAATGTGGGAACAAAAGATGAAAAGAATCACACTCATTGGAATACCACTAGTCGTTCTGGTAACTGGGGGACTTGCGTTCCAGTTTTTATATGTCCCTGCCGCAAATGAAAGTCATCACACAAATCGTGAATATATACGATGGAAGAAGGGAAAAACAACGTACAACCCATCGGTTGCGCTACGATTCCTTAATGCTGATGCAGATTTTCGTCTTTCGTTAAGAGGAAAAACAAAACCCGAGGTGGCGAATTGGTTTCCTGACCTGCGCTCTCCAACTGAAGCCAACGACTATCAGCAATATTACAATCAAGAAATTAATGATGTTGATTTTCTTTGGATTGGAGATTCCGCATGGGGAATTGAGTTTCAAAACGGTGTCGTTAAAGAGTTCCGATTACTAAAAGGGTAAATCCCAACAAAAACATCGATCGAACCGAGAGTACTCGGTCCGATCATCTAAACGTTAGCCGAGAAATGAAATGAAAAATTTATCTGAACCACTGGAACACGCGTCATCTATCAGCACAGGTAAGAAGTCCAGGATTATGTATATTGAATGCAAATTTGGAGAAAATAATCTTGAAGGTGACGCGAGAATCGGCCGAGTGTTTTTTTCGAAGACAGGCCGAACTCTTTATTATCGCGATCTCGAACTCCAGAGCCTAAAAGGAGCTGGATTCAAAGCCAATTACTATGATGTAAACACTGGCGACCACTATTGGGTTTCCGGCCCCAAAAAGGATCAGAATGACCGTCTATATGGTGGAAACCTTGGAGTGGAGATTGACGATGATGTTCAAGACGAGTATCAAACCCTTATCCAAAAGGCTAACAATTCCCGCCACTGAACGAGTCAGTGCGGGTGGACGTTAAGTGGAGAAATAATGAATTCTGAAGAAAAACGTGCGAAAGGAATCTACTTCGGGGGCTTAGGTCTCCTGCTTTTTGGAATTGGATTTCTTATTTATGCTATTGGTCAAATTATTCTCGGCAGTATTCAGACAGCCCAAATGGGTGCTTCACACTGGATGAAGGTCGAAGATGATATTGAAGAGGGCATACCAGTCACAGAAATATTTCAGGATGAGCCCAGTATCGGGGAAGTCATAGAAACCCTGACTGGAATGCAAAATAAAGTTGAAAAAAAATAAATATTATTGATGAAGCTAAGGTACATGACATACTTAACAATAAAACCCACCGAACCGAGAGTACTCGGTCCGGTGGTTTAGACGGTTGAAAATAGAATCAATGAATAAAAATTCTGAATTAAAAACACCACTCCTCTTCTTGACCGGAATCCTTGCATTGGAGGTTTTATTAGCCTTACTCTTAGGCATGGGTTGGTTTTGGGGTGGCGTCTTTCTGTTTATCCTCATATCATCCATACAAATTATATCTCTAATGCTGATTTGGTATATTTTCCGTCTTCTGTTAAAAATCAGTGCTCGACTCAAAGAACTTGAAACAAAAAACGAAAGTGATCTTGAATAATTTCAACCAAAAACGCCTGCGAACCCTCATACTTCGGGTCCGCAGCGTTTAAACGTTAGCGATAAAAAATGAAATCAACTAAGAATATTCTGCTCTCGCTGGTGACCGCGACCTGTCTGTGTGGCTGCCAGAAGGAAGTCATGATCCGTGTAGCAAACCGAAGCAACGTGCCATTTCATGAAGTAACGGTCCAGTTTCCGTCCCAGACAGAGAACTACGGGAATATTCTTCCAGGTGAAACAACAGAATATAGAGAGATTGGTGAAGCGTATCGATACGCCTACGTGAAAGCGTGGATTAGTGGTGAAGAAGCTGTGCTACAGCCTACCGATTACGTCGGTGAAAAACTTCTTTCGGGTGGTAATTACACCTATGTCTTGGAATACAATAATGAAGCGACTGAAAAGTGGGACAGGATGCGATTCAAACTGGAAAAAGACTGAGAGACCTGCTAACCAAAAATATAGAGCGAACCGAGAGTACTCGGTCCGCTCATCTAAACGTTGGGAAGGCAAGAATGCATACGAATGAAATCATCATCATGGCGCTCATGAGTGCCGTACTCATTGCCGGAATTCTCTTTGGACTCATGGGCATGGCGAGGTGCTTTCGAGGTCTTTCTTTCGTGGCTGCCGGCTCTATCGCCGTTTTTGCCACGACCATGTTCTTTGCCGTGGTTGCGTCCGCTCCCGAACGCGAGCCGATGCGTCTTCCGGTTTTCTGGAGTGCCATCCTCTCGACAAGTGTCGCCGGATGTTGCCTTCTTGCGGGGTTCATTGGTTTGTTTCGCCGCTGCGTTCGAAAGCCCTCAGCTCTGGTTATGGGAGTCAGCATGCTGATTTTCCCCATTTTCCTATTGGTCGTAGACAACCAGTAAGGTCTGTTCACCCTTTCAGGATTGCCATCCTTCGGCATCGGGGGTATGTTTATTCTATGAAACGCAAGGTATACATCGAGACCACGGTTGTGAGTTATTACACAGGCCAGCCGACACGCGACCTGATCATCGCCGCCCGTCAAGAGGAAACCCGTGCCTTGTGGCCACAGCTGGTACGTGATTATGATTCGTTCATTTCGGCTCTGGTGCTGACGGAATCGCGAGAAGGAAATCCGGACATTGCGAACAAACGGATGGAGGCTCTCGCGTCTTTTCCTGTACTTGATGTCACTCAAGAGGCCGAAGAACTTGCCAACGATCTGTTAAACAATAGTGCGGTGCCTGAGTCTTTTCCCGAAGATGCCCTCCATATCGCCATCGCCAGCGTACACGGCATGGAGATGATCCTGAGCCTGAATTTCAAACACATTAACAATCCGTTTCTATTCGGTAAAATCCGATCCGTCGTTGAGAAGACTGGTTACAAGTGCCCCGAAATCTGCTCACCCGAACAATTGCTGGAGAACGAAAATGAATGATCCTATTGTAGAAGAAGTTCGTGCCGCCCGCATGAAACATACCCAAAAATTTCATGGAGATTTAAAGTTAATCTGTGAAGATCTTCGAAAAATACAGAAAGAATTTCCTGAGCGGGTTGTCCGTGGGAAACCGAACCGGATACTCCCAACCAAACCCTCGTCTGAACACGCTGACGCGCGTCAGACAGGGTAGCCGTTCAGGAGAATGATATGAAGAAGACCCCACCAGTCTCGATGATCTTGGCTATTATCTGGTTGGCAGGTGCCGTCATTTTCAGCAGCATTCTGCATGCTTCCAAACTATTCTACAACGCGACGGGCACCCCTATCTGGTCAGCTGCATTCGTGATTTTGGGAATCCTGAACATCGTTGCCTTGGCAGGTTTCTGGTGCATGCGACGGTGGAGTATCTGGCTCTACTACGTTTCCACCATCACCTCCCTCATCGTTGGCGTCCTATACTATATTATTCATGCAGGAGGATTTAATAATCCCGAGCAACTCCTCGGCGGCTTCGCTGCCAAGAACATCTCAGGTTTGCTCATCTTCACCATAGCGCTTCTTCCTTATCGAAAAGAATTCAAAGGGAAATCGAACCAAGAAGTCGATGCGATGTCATGAAAGCCGCGCCTCACTGCCAACGGTCACTGAAATGAAAGAGTCTGTAAAAGATGTAAAAGGTAATTATTTAAAAGTCGGGGATACCGTCCGAATCATCGGTGTTCCAGATCTTTCAGGAATGACCCCAGAATGCCTACAAGAATCTCTTCCGATTTTTGAGTATTTAGTCGGAAAATATAAGAAAATCGTTGGTTTCAACACAATTGGCGGGATTCCCCCCCAAGCAGAATTTGATTTTCCGTCTGAAGATAGATGGTGTATGGCAGAGCCACTGGGTTTGTATTGAACCTGAACTTCTAAGAAAAAAACAAAAGCGTAATTCGAACAATTAGTCTAAGCGAACCGCGAGTACGCGGTCCGCTTGACTTGACGTTCGCCGCAAGGAGAGACAATGAAAACAGTTAGAATTCTGGCCCTGCTAGTGTTGACCACGGTTGCTTTGGCTGAACCAATGACTTCCTCAGTCAGTTCATGGGAGGGCGACTTCACGCTCAAGAACACAAACACGCCCATTCGAATCAAAGGATTTCCGACGATCATCCTCTGGGAATATGAATTGAAGTCCGGCTCGAATGGGACGGCCATCGGATTTTCCACGGGAAACGGCGATATGATCATCGAGCCGAAGCCTCGAGAAAAAGGGGTGCAGCCGGTATACTCTGGGCACTTCGTCTCGGTAATCGACGACAAGACGGCTGACATTTTGGTCACATATTCAGTTCAAGGGAACGGCGGGTGGAAGGTTATTGAGAGATATGTGTATGACGGCGAGACGTTAACCCTGCGGAGTGTGACAAGGAACGGGGGTAAACCTGATTTCGAATGGTTCAAAGCCACAAAGGATTCAATAAAGGCTGAGGAATCAATTCCGTAGCTGATTCATGCCCCCAAAACAGCTACTTGACAATCTCCCCGGAACATAAAAAAAGCTTTGACAATGTTCACAATTATGTTAACTTTCCCGTGATGAAGCGGATTGTATTTTACAAAACGGAAGCTGGAAGGTGCCCTGTTCAAGAATATTTGGACACACTTACAGACAAACAGGTGACCAAAATTTCCTGGGTCCTGAAACTGGTTCGGGAAACCGATCCGGTTCCCGCAACGTATTTGAAGAAGCTTGTGAACACAGATGATATTTGGGAGATCAAAGTGAATGCAGGCCGGGATACATTCCGTCTGCTCGGATTTTTCAAAGGTCGGGAATGGGTGATCCTGACAAATTCTTTTCAGAAGAAAACACAGAAAACACCATCCAAAGAAATCAAATTGGCGGAACGAAGAAAAAAAGACTTTCTAAACAGGAGTTGAATCATGGACGATCTGGATAAATACATTGAAAAACGTAAGCAGAAAAGCCCCGCCTTTGCGAAGGGGTTTGATCGCGGATATGAACAATTCAAAATTGGTGCCGTGCTGAAACAGGCCCGCTTGGATGCGGGTCTTACCCAGGAACAGGTCGCCGAAAAATTGAAAACTAAGAAATCGGCAATTTCACGAATCGAAAACCATGCGGAAGATATCCGTCTTTCCACCTTGGAAAGTTTTGCAGAGGCCGTGGGCAAATGCCTCAGGCTGGAAGTCGCCTAACGAATCAAAGCGAACCATTGCGTAGAGAGAACAGCGGCAAGCCGCAGTCTCTCACGCTAGACGTTAGGTGTCAGAAAATGATTAGCAAAAAAAGAAAAGTCCTCATTTGCATTTCTA
>JBBDRC010000254.1:13496-18887 GCA_040905625.1 Kiritimatiellia bacterium | reverse complement strand
CAAAAGATTACATTCCCTCCCCGAAAACACCAAATTCAGGGCAAACTGAACGCCCACCGTCCACAGTTCAAAACGGGCATGAATGTGACTGGCCGAATCAGACTTCGCCAAGGCTTCGTCAGACACGTGCGCCACTCACAGCACGCGGCGTCCCCGCCGCAATACCCGTGCTGTTTTTGTGAGAGTAGTGGCTCAGCAGACCGCCTGAGGCGGATAAATTCAAAGGCGCCACGCCGAAGCGTGGTAAACTTCGCGCCGCAGGGGTTGCGGAAGAATGGCGCGGCGGAGCCGCTTTGGAGTGCGGGAGCGAAGCTGCCGCTTTTTCAGAGCATCAGTAACGACTCTAATATCATTACACCCATACGGGGATGCCCCCTCAAAACCCCTGTGCGGCTTGTGGCTGGACAGATCGGGTTTTTTATCGCATAGGGGCGGTATGGAAGATTTCGTAGGAACTGATAAAATCATTGGGGTGCTGGGTGCGGGCCAACTGGGAAAAATGCTGGCGGTGGCGGCGGCTCCCTGGGACCTGAACCTCCACATGCTGGACCCCTCGGTGGCGGCTCCGGCCGCGCATCTCTGCAGTCGGTTTGTGCGGGGGGATTTTCGAGATAAGCAGACCGTGCTGGACTTTGGAGCCGGCTGCGAGGTGATGACCATCGAAATCGAACAGGTGAATGTGGATGCGCTGGAGGAATTGGAGGCCGCCGGAAAAATTGTGCATCCCCGTCCCGCCGCCCTGCGGATCATTCAGGACAAGGGTCTGCAGAAAAATTTCTTCCGCGAACAGGGACTTCCCACTGCGGATTATCAGTTCTTTGACGGGCCGGAAGCCGTGCGGGAGGCCGGGTTGGCTTTTCCCTGCGTGCAGAAAAAACGGACGGAGGGGTATGACGGTCGCGGCGTGAAAATCCTGCGGGAGGCCGCCGATCTGGAGGAGTTGCTGCCGGGGGCCTGTCTGGTGGAGGATGCGGTGGATGTGGTTATGGAACTGGCGGTGATCGCGGCGCGGAATCCGTCGGGGCAGGTGGTGACCTACGATCCGGTGGAGATGAGTTTTCATCCGGAGGCGAATCTGGTGGAATTTCTTGCCGCTCCGGCACGCATTTCCCCCGGGTTGGCCCGGCAGGCGCGTGCTTTAGCGGAGAAAACCATCCGGGCGTTTGATGTGTGCGGTCTGCTGGCGGTGGAGCTGTTTGTGGATCCACAAGGTCAATTGTTGATAAACGAGGTGGCACCGCGACCGCACAACAGCGGACATCACAGCATCGAGGCCTGTGTGTGCTCGCAGTATCAGCAGCACCTCCGCGCGATTCTGGATCTTCCGCTGGGAGACACCACGCTGCGTCAAGCGGGGGTGATGACCAATCTTCTGGGTGAACCCGGGGTCAGCGGTCCGGTCCGGTACGCGGGACTGGACGAGGTGTTGTCCACACCGGGAGCGCACCTGCATTTATACGGGAAATCCGAAACCCGTCCTTTCCGCAAAATGGGGCATCTGACGGTATGTCACGATGACCTCGACACCGCGATCACTCTCGCCCGCTCCCTGCAAACCACACTCAAGGCCACCACATGAGCACTCCACACGTCGCCATCATCATGGGCTCCGACTCCGACCTGCGGGTCATGAGCGAAGCCGCCGAATTTCTGGAATCCCTCGCTGTTCCCATTGAGGTCACCGTGGTGTCGGCCCACCGCACGCCGGACCGACTGTACGAGTATGCGACCGCCGCCGAGGGACGTGGAATTCAGGTGATCATCGCCGGAGCGGGCGGGGCGGCGCATCTGCCGGGGATGGTGGCGGCGATCAGTTCGCTTCCAGTCATCGGTGTCCCCATTAAATCGCGGAACTCGATCGACGGCTGGGACAGTCTGTTGTCTATTCTGCAAATGCCCGCCGGGGTGCCGGTGGCCACGGTGGCGGTGGATGGAGCAAAAAACGCGGGAATTTTGGCGTCACAGATTTTAGCCACCGCCCGGCCGGAGCTTCGCGAGAAAATCAAAGCGTACAAACAGGACCTGAACCAACAGGTGCTGGCCAAAGTGGAGAAATTGGCCGTCGAGGGGTGGAAACAGCCATAAAGCTTACGGTTTCAGGACTTAGAGCCATTCCCGCGATCGATAATCCTCGATAATATCGGAAATTTCCTCCTCGGGAGATTGGGCGGGCCGGAACCCAATCTGTGCCCGGGCTTTTTCGGAGGTGAAGGAGCGGTCTTTTGTGTAGAAATCCACCCGGCGGCGGTAGAGGGGAGGAGAGATACCCAGAGGAATGCAGACGGTTTCGCAGAGTGATCCCGCCCATTGCATGGGTTTCACGGGGAGTTGCAGACGGGGAGGGTTGACCCCCAGTTTTTTTGCGGCGATTTCGCAGAATTCCCGCAGGGGCATGGCCCGCTCTCCCGGGATGATGAAAATTTCCGCGTTGGTGTCCGTGGCCTCCATGGCCAGAATAAAGGAGCGGGCGAGATCGCGCACATCGATAAAATGCACCAGATTGGCGCCCTTGCCGACATAGAAAAAGCGTTGACGGGCAATCATGCTGAATAATTTACGGGTGCGGGTATCACCGGGACCGTAGATCATGGCCGGGCGAATGACCACGCCGCGGACGGTTCCCTCTTTAAACGCGGACATGGCCAGTTCCTCGCCTTTCAATTTGGTGCGCTGATAGATGTCCCCGGGATTGCAGGGGGTCCGCTCATCGGCGGGGGGATGTTCGACATGGCCCAGCACGCCCACGGTTGAACAATGAATCATTCGCTCCACCCCGGCCCTGGCCGCGGCGTCGAGCACGTTCTGTACCCCTTGGACGTTGGCGGCCTCATAGGCCTCGTCCGGCTGATCGGCTTCGCGGAACATGGCGGCGATATGGTATACTCCGGTTACACCTTCCATGGCGGAATCAAGTTCGTCCGGACGGGTGATGTTGCCCAGAACGGGTTCAGCACCCCGTTCCCGGATCGCATCCATTTGCTCCGGTTTGCGAACCAGTCCGCGAACGCGATGACCGTCCGCGACCAGTTGCCGCACCAATTCGGAACCGACAAAACCGGCGGCGCCGGTGACAAGATAAAGGGGAGAATTCATGATCTGAAATAGGTGTGAGGGTGAGGGACGAATATGGAAAAGAATAGCTTGGCACTATAGGATTGCCACAGTGGAATTGCACCGCTATAGAAGTTTCACCTGTTTGTCTCTATTTTTTAAGGGGTTTTACGTGTCTAAACTTGAATCAATTACCTTACTGGGCTCTTCATCCGGCCGCAATGCCGGCGATGCCGCGCTGATTGCCGCGATTATGGACGGCGTGGACGAGGCCTGCGGGCGCCGTCTGCGGTATGAAATTCCCACCATTCGACCGGACTATATTCGGGATCAGTATCCCAACGACACCCGGCCGGTGGGCATGATGCCCTGGCAGGGTGCCCTGCGCATGCTGGGGGTTCCCACCCTGCTTTCCATTCGACGTACGGATGCGATTTTGATTTTCGACGCCTGTCTGTTCGACCGATCACTCTACAATCCACTGTTCAATTTTCTGTCCTCGCTCTACCTGCTGCTGCCGCTGGCAAAAAAAAGGGGAGTGCCGGTTATCGGCTTCAACGTGGGGGTGGGCCCCGTACACACCCCGGCCGGCAGGAAAATGCTGAAACGGGTGGCGGAACTGATGGATTTTATTACAGTGCGGGACCAGGATTCGTATGATCTGCTGCGGGAAGTGGGGGTGGAGAATCCGCGGATTCAACTGACAGCAGATGCGGCGTTGAACGCTCCTTCCTGTGACGAGGAGGAGGCCCGGAAGATCTTCGGGAAAACCCGCATCAAGATCGATGAGCCCAAACTGGGGATTAACGTAAACCGTTATTTGGACACCTGGGCCTCCGCGAATCGCGAATCCATGGGCAAAGAGGTGTTTTTGAACGTGTTCTCCAAAGCCCTGGAAATGGTGTGGAAACAGCTTCAGGTTCCGATGGTGTTCGTGACCACCCAACACCATGACATCGATGTGACCCGTGAATTGATCAACAGGCTGCCTTCGGAAATTCCCACGGCCCAGATTGATAACCGGGACTACAACCATGCCAAAATCAAGGGGGTATTGCGTCACATCGATCTGTTGTGCGGCATGCGGTTGCATTCGCTGATTATGGCCTCGGCGGAATTGACGCCGGTGGTGGGTATCACCTATCAGCCCAAAGTGGCTTATTATTTCCGCGAACTCGAATTGCCCGGGCGCACGCTCTCCTTTGACAACTTCAGTCCGGAAACCCTGAGTCAGCTCATCCTCGACGGATGGCGGGATAAAGAGGCGCTTTCCGGCCAATTAAAAAGCCGCATACCGGTGCTGAAAGCAAAAGCGGCCTGGAGTGCCGACCTCATGGCGGCCTTCAATCAGGGAGAAGAGGCGCTGGAAGAACTGTGGCGGCGAGGCCCCACTCTTATGTAAAGATATGGAGGGGGCGCGTGCTAAAAGTATGGAGGGGGCGCATCCTGCGCCGGAACCTTTGTCATGACAAAAATCTCAATCATGACAGAGATTCCGGCGCAGGATGCGCCCCCTCCATGTTTATGGCCGCGCCCGGTACTTTCACCTTGAAATCGAATCGTGTCATGACAAGAATCTCAATCATGACAGAGATTCCGGCGCAGGATGCGCCCCCTCCATACCGTTTAGATGCGGCCCATCCACACCTTTCGCATGCGCCCCCACCTCACGACTACTTCAACCCTGACGAGTCCGTGGATATCCACAAGAACGACCTTCCCCATTGGCAGCAGGGCGGGGCGTGGATTTTCGTGACATTTCGCATGGGCGATGCCATGCCCGCTGAAAAGTTGAAACAGTGGAATCGGGAGAGAAACGAGTGGATGACTTTACATCCCGATCCATGGGATGAACAAACGCTCTGGGAGTATCACCGTACCTTCACCGAGCGGTTGGAGCATTGGCTGGATTCCGGTGAAGGCTCCTGCGCCCTCCGGGATCCCGCCGTGAGGCAGGTCGTCGAAAAGGCATTGCTGCACTTTGAGGGAGAACGCTACGATCTCGATGATTTTGTCATCATGCCCAATCACGCCCACGTGCTCTTTCGACCGGTGAACGGCCACGTTCTTCCCAAAATTCTACATTCATGGAAAAGCTACACCGGCGGTGTCATTAATAAAATGATCGGACAATCAGGCGGCTTCTGGCAGGAGGACTACTGGGATCGGCTCGTCCGCAGTGAGAATCACATGAACCACTGCCGCCGCTATATCGCCGAAAATCCAGTGAAGGCACACCTCGGTGAGGTCGAGTATACCTGGAGGAGCAAAAGGTAGGGAGGGGGCGTGTGCGAAAGGTATGGAGGGGGCGCAGGATGCGCCCCCTCCATAAATAAAAGT
>JBBDRC010000254.1:0-13396 GCA_040905625.1 Kiritimatiellia bacterium | reverse complement strand
TGAGAAGTGGTGTTGTCATGACAAAGATCTTGATCATGACAAAGATTCCGGCGCAGGATGCGCCCCCTCCATAAATAAAAGTTGAGAAGTGGTGTTGTCATGACAAAGATCTTGATCATGACAAAGATTCCGGCGCAAGATGCGCCCCCTCCCTATTTTTCACAAAAGCGTCGAGTGAGAGGATTGCTTCCGCACGCTGCCGCCGATAACCAGGGCGGCGGCGATCAGAATGAGGTTTTTGATGATATACTGTCCTTCCAAGGTGAGTCCAAGAGGGAAATGAGTGAAGCAGACATCCGGCAGCAGCACCAGAGGCAGAAAGGTGCCCGGCATCTGCAGGAAGAGCAGAGCGATGGCCGGGCGGATCAGGGGTCGGACCAGCAGACCCACTCCGATGACCACCTCCCACCAGCCCAGAAAAGGAACGAACCATTCGGGATCCACAAAATAGACTGTGTTTGACACCAATTCCTGCGCGGGGCTGAGCCCGAACGGTTTTAAAGCCCCGAACCAGATAAAGATGATGCCCAGAGACCAGCGCAGAAACACCTGTCCGTATCGGTTCATCCAGCCTGAAATCGCCTTGTCCACTTTCGTGAATCCCTCTGTTTTCTGTAGAAAGTTCATGGGAGTATTCTACAGCCGGATTTCAAATGCACAATCGAAAAGCACCGTCGGGAACTTCTTGACATTTCAACCGGGTTGTGTATGAACTCACCTCTTGTTTTTACATAATTTTGGAGGTTCTTTTGAACGAAAAAGCTGATTCCGCTGCTGAAAATACGCAGACCACCGCCTTTATTTTTGAATTTGATCATCTGGTCGCCACGATTCGTGACGCCTCGTTCGAGGTGTTGCAGAGTATCTTTGACGACGTGGACCTGACTCCGATTCACTATTCCCGGTTTTGCCTGACCAACGGACCTCACAAAACCATCGACATCCTGCAGACCGGTCTGGGAGTGAAAAAAGGGCAGCCGAAAAAGGTGTCCGAGGAGTTGGTGAGCGGAATCAAGATGCATCTCGAGTCCGGGAATGTGCAGGTAAGCGATGCCTTGCGCGACATAATTGTGCAGGCCCGCGAGCGGAATATGAAAGTGATCGGCATGACCGCACTGCCGCCGCAGGCCCGGGACGCCCTGGCCGACCGCCTGGATCTGTCCGGACTGGGAATTGAGCTCTATCCGTTCAGCAAAGAGCTGGATCCCTTCCCCAAAGCGGATGCCTGGTTGCGGATGACCAAGGATTTGGAGGTTCATGCCTCCAGTTGCCTCTCGCTCACCACCAGCGCACAATCCTCTAAATCCTCTATCACCGCAGACATTCCCACGATCGTGTTCCCGGATGCGTTCACAACTTTCCAGGATTTTGGCGGGGCATTGGATGTCCTGGAAGGCCTGGAGAATGTGAAGCTCGAAGACTATTTGAGCCACGAAATTACCGTTGCGTAATTCCAGAGTCGCCTGAAATCCGTGGTTTTGCGTTTTTTAAACCACGAATAAACACCAATTCACACGAATTGGCTAATCTGAATTGTGTTTTTTGAGTCGAAGCTTTCTTCGTGTTAATTCGAGTTCATTCGTGGTTGAAATTCTTTTTCCTCTTTCATGTTGTGATTTGCTTCGAATCCCTTCACAATAAGGTTAACCCTTAAGGAGATTTCCCATGAGCCATGTTCCCACCGTTGAATCGATTATGACCAAAAAAGTGGTTACGCTTGCCCCTGATATGGATATTTATGACGCGATCATGAAAATGATGAAGCATGATGTCTCCGGTGCCCCGGTGGTGGAGGAGGGATGTCTGGTGGGGATGTTGTCTGAAAAAGACTGCATGGGGATTTTCGCTTCCGCCGCCTACAGCAATGTTCCCGGGGGCACAGTGGCTGAATACATGGTCCAGCATCCGGAAACGATTGGTCCGAAAGCGGACCTCTTCACCGTGGCCGGAATTTTTATGCACCGGGCCTATCGTCGTTTACCTGTGGTGGATGGAGATGAGCTTTGCGGAGTGGTGTCGCGGACAGATGTGTTGCGGGCCAGCGTGGAATTATGGAAACACCCGGATGGACGGGATTGGACGGATTCCACCTATTTGACCAAAGAGCTGAAAGCGATGTTGAAGAACGGATGAGGGTGGATCCCGAGCTGGATGCGTTTGGGCAGTATCTGGAAGGCGAGAAAAACGCTTCCGGTCACACCCTGGAAGCGTATTTTCGGGATATTCAGCAATTCGCCGATTTTATCTGGCCGGATCAGTCTCCGCCTTATGCCTGGGGAGGGATTACCCGTCCGCAGGCCAGAAGTTTTTTGGTCACGGTACAGAAATCCGGGGCGATGCCGGCCACCACCGGACGTAAATTGTCCAGCCTGCGGAGTTTTTTCCGCTTTCTGCTGCGGGAGGACCGTGTGAAGGTGAATCCCTTCTCCGGACTGCCTCAGCCCCGGCGAAGCAGAACGTTGCCCCAACTGTTGAGTCCAACGGAAATCGCCACTTTGTTGGACACGCCTAAACAAGTGCTCGCGGCCTCCGACAAGACCGATCCATTCAGCAACTATCGGGTGTACCGGGATACCGCCATACTGGAGGTGCTCTACAGCAGCGGGGTTCGGCTCAACGAATTGACCCAATTGCGGGAGGAGCGGATAGATCTGGTGAGCGGGGTCATTCGGGTGCTGGGAAAAGGGCGGAAAGAACGGATGTGCCCGCTGGGCGATCCAGCGGTAGTGGCCCTGCATGAGGCGTTGGAAGCGCGGGAACCTTTTTTGGCCTTTCTTGGCAAACCTGTCCGAACGCAGGCTCTGTTTCTAAACAAAAACGGGACCCGTTTCAGCAATCGGTCCGTGCAGCGTATGATGAAATCCATGCTTCAGGCCGCGGGGCTTCCCTGTGACCTGTATCCCCACGCCCTCCGTCACTCGTTTGCCACCCATCTGCTCGACGCCGGTGCGGATTTGCGAAGTGTGCAGGAATTATTGGGTCACAGCAGCCTGTCCACCACCCAGATTTACACCCATGTGTCCATTGAGCGGATGAAGGACGTATACAATCAGGCGCACCCCAAAGCGGGCGGGGCAAAAGGACTTAAATCAAAGGCTCAGGGATATTCCTGAAATCACGGTCAGGTCGTTCCGTTCAATCTCCGGTTCGGGATGGTTGTTGTAGACATTTTTTGCGACCAGGCGCAGGGCCATTCGGGAGTTAAGTTTCGATTCAAGGCCTAGTTCGGCATTCATAAAATAATTTTCGGTGTCGGCGAGTTCACTTACCAGTTCCACGGACTGCCAGATCCTGGATCCGTTTTCGAAATTCCGGCGATATTCCTGTTTGAAGCGGAAAGCGGCGAAGTCTTCATCATCGTTTCCGGTGTCCTCGATGACGTAGACGATACCGGCCTCTGTGGATAAGGTGTGGGTGTCATCCCGGAGGAAGTAATACCCGAAACCGGGACCGGCGATGATCCGGTGATCGATTTTGGCGATTTCATCTTTTTCCGCGGTTAAATTTGCAAAAATATAGGCCTTTTCAGAGAGGAGCCAATTTGCCTGTAACGCCAGCCTGGCTTTGTCCAGGGTGGTGGTGTCCTGTTTGCTGCCATCGTCCAAGGTGCCGGTGGTTTGACCATAGGCGTAATTGGCCAGAATGGAAAACTCCCGTTCATCAGTGTTGTTCCGGGATTCCGCCCCCAGCGTAAACAGGGTGGTTTCACTGTTTCCGTCGGTGAGGGTGAATCCCGCATCCACTTGGTTATCAAAGCCTTCAGTGTTCTGAGCGTAGAGTGTAGAGGCGGTTAAGAGGACTAAAATTAGAAATCGTTGCATATTCAGTGGAATGTGAGAATTGATATGATGATCTCTGTAATAAATTGAAAAGGATTGAAAAAGAAAAAAATCTCATGGTTTAAGGGTCTTTCCTGCGGGAACAGCCCGTCTCCCGTCTTGACCCTGTGCATTTCTCGGGTATTAGAGACACATGTCCGAACCGGAAACCCGTAAAATTCTATTTGTCTGCACAGGAAACACCTGTCGGTCCGTGATGGCCGAGCATTTGGCCCGTCATTTGTGCCGAAGCCTTGCCGGCTGGGAATTCGCATCGGCGGGGCTGTTCGCTTCGGATGGCGCCCCGGCTTCCCCGGGTGCGATTCAGGTGATGAAGGAGCATGAGTTGGACATATCCGGTCACAGCTCACGATTGCTGACCCCCGCCATGATTGAAGAGGCGGAGAAAATCATCGCCCTGACCAATGCCCACAAGGATTTGATCCTGCAGACGGCACCGGAGGCGGAGTCGAAAACCTGTATCTTGCACCAGTTCAGTCCCGATCAGTCGACCCGGGATGTGATGGACCCCTATGGCGGTCAGGTGGATACGTATCGTAAAACCCGGGACGAGATTGAAAGCGCATTATCCGATTTTATTTTAGCGGTATTACAACCGGAACAGAAATCCCACAATTCCAGCAGGACATAATATGAAGATACATTTAGGATCCGATCACGGAGGTTTGGATGTCAAAAACCAGATCATCTCATTGTTAAACGAACAGGACATCATCACGGTCGATGTCGGCCCCACGGGCTCCGAATCCGTGGATTATCCCGATTTTGTGGACGGCGTGTGCACGGCGGTCACCTCGGGAGAATCCGACTACGGGATCCTGGTGTGCACCACCGGCATCGGCATGTCCATCGCCGCCAACCGCTATCCGGGAATCCGTGCCGCACTGTGCACCAACGCCAAGTTGGCAGTGCTGTCCCGCACCCACAACAATGCGAATGTGCTGGTGCTGCCCGGGGAATTGGAATCGCCGGTCTTGTCTGAAATTATGGAGGCCTGGAATGCGAACACGTTTGAAACCGGCACCCGTCACGAACGCCGCATTCGCAAAATCGATCTTTTGGCGGAGAAAGCCTTCGATCCGTTGGCGGTGAAACACACGGATTCCGAGATTTATGATGTAATCAAAAAAGAAGCCCGCCGTCAGCGTGAAAACATCGAACTGATTGCCTCCGAAAACTATGCCAGCCGCGCCATACAGGAGTGCAGTGGCAGTGTGCTCACCAACAAATATGCCGAGGGCTATCCGGGTAAACGCTGGTATCACGGATGCGAATTCGTCGACCAGGCGGAGCAACTGGCGATTGACCGGGCCAAAGAATTGTTCGGTGCCGAACATGTCAATGTGCAGCCGCATTCCGGATCCACCGCGAATCAGGCCGTGTATTTCGCGGCTCTGGAGGTTGGGGACACTATTCTGGCCATGGATTTGGCGCACGGGGGGCATTTGACCCACGGGATGAAGCTGAATTTTTCCGGTCGGTTTTTCAATGCGGTTCATTACGGGGTGGACACCACCACGGAACAACTGGATTATGATGCGATTGCGGCTCTGGCCGAGGAGCATCAGCCCAAAATGCTGGTGTGCGGAGCAAGCGCCTACAGCCGGATCATTGATTTCAAACGATTGCGGGAAATCGCGGACAGCGTGGGCGCTTTGCTGTTTGCGGACATCGCCCATATTGCCGGATTGGTGGCGGCGGGCTGTCATCCCTCTCCGTTTCCGCATTGTGATTTCGTGACCACCACCACCCACAAAACCCTGCGCGGACCTCGCGGGGGCTTGATCATGTGCAGGGAGCGTTTCGGAAAAGACATCGACAAACAGGTTTTCCCGGGTGTCCAAGGCGGCCCGCTCATGCACACCATCGCCGCCAAGGCGGTTTGCTTATACGAGGCCCTGCAACCCTCCTTCAAGAACTACTGTGAACAGGTGGTGAAGAATGCCCGGGTGCTGGCTGCGGGCATGGAGGAGCAGGGCCTGCGCATCTGCTCGGGGGGAACGGACAATCATGTGATGCTGGTGGATCTGACTCCACTGGGCATCACCGGCAAAGACGCGGCGGAAGTTCTGGACCACGCCGGGATCACCGTCAATAAAAACGCGATTCCCTTCGACGCCAAAAGTCCGTTTGTCACCTCCGGAATCCGGCTGGGTACGCCCGCCATGACCACCCGCGGTATGAAGGAACCGCAAATGGAGCAAATCGCGGCGTGGATGGGACAGCTTCTGAAAGCTCCGGCGGACCAGGACCTGCAGAAGAAAATCCGGCAGGAAGTGATTGAACTCACCGCCGGTTATCCGGTGCCCTGATTTAAGGACGCACAGTGGAGAAGCCAGGCAGCTTTCGAAACCTGACACGGGGCAACCTCGCTGTATTCCGGCTGATCCTCCCGTTTCTCTTCCTGAGTTGCACCACCGATTCGGTGCCCCGCAAGGCATTTCAATTGGACGGTCGGGTGAATGCGGCGTATTGGCAGAATTGGCACAGCCCTCCCTCCGCGTATATGCGTCTGCCCGACCTTTCGGATGATGTCAACCGGGTGTATGTGGCCTTCGCTTTGCCAAAGGCTGGATCATCGGGTGCCATGATTTTTGAACCGCATGAACAGACGGCGGAGGAATTCCGTGCGGATGTCATCGCCCTGCGGTCCCGGGGAGTGGAGGTCCTGATTTCCGTGGGAGGCGCGAATCACATGATTGAGCTGCAGAATGAGCAAATGGAGAACGCGTTTGTGGAGTCGATGATCGATCTCATCGAGTCCTATGGTTTCGACGGAGTGGACATCGATTTGGAGGGTTCCTCGGTGTGGTTGGACGGGGGGGATCTCGATTTCAGGAATCCCACAACCCCGAAAATCGTCCATTTTATCTCCGCCATGCAAAAGCTGAAGGCCCATTTCGGGGAGGCGCTGCTGCTGACCGCGGCCCCTGAAACCCAATATGTGGTGGGAGGATATGCGGCCTATGGCGGAGCCTTCGGAGGATATCTGCCGATTCTGCACGCGTTGCGCGGGGAGTTGGATGTGGTGCACATGCAACTCTATAATTCGGGCAGTCAGCGGGTATTCTCCGGAAAAGCGGAAGCCGATTATGATCCGATCGTGGAGCAGGCGACCGCCGATTTTGCGGTGGCCCTGAGTGAAATGCTGATTCTGGGATTTCCTGTCGCGGGGGATGAAGAAACATGGTTCGAGGGTCTGGGAGCGGATAAAGTGGCAATCGGACTGCCCGCGAAGCCTTCCGCCGCAATCGGCGGTTACCTGGAGCCGGAGGATGTGCGCGATGCCGTCCGCTATCTCATGACCGGTCAGCCGGAGTATGACACCGACTATCTGTTGCGGCAACCGGAAGGACATCCCCGGTTGAAAGGGGGAATGACCTGGTCGGCCAATTGGGACCGGAGCCGGGTGGACGGCACGCGGCCCTATGAGTTTGTGGAAACTCTGCGGGAGGAGCTGGTCCGGTTGGTTCAGGAAAAAGTAAAAGAGTGAATTTAAAGGAAGGGGTTTACCGCATGGAGGTCGCCGTAGTTTTGTCCGGGATTGAAATCCTCGGTCAGGAGTGTGGAGGCACCCGAATAACGTGCCGCTGCGAGAATCATGGCATCCCAAAGGGAAAGTTGCCAACGGGCTTTTTCCTCGAGGCCGCGGCGAAGGAGGGACAGGGTGTTGTCGACTACATGAAAGGTGGAAAGGTCCTGAATCAGGAATGCGGCATCCTCAGGCGAGTTTCCGAAGCGGGTGAAGTTGACGTGGAATTCCTGCAGCACCTGTACGCTGATGGCGGTTTCCGATGGATGGCGAAGGGCATCGCTCAGCAAGGAAAGTGCTTTTTCCCGTTTGGAGCCCGCATCGAGATCATAGGCGTAAAGCAGGATGTTGGTGTCAAGAAACTGCTTAACGGGCATGGGTTTGCTCACGGTTCATTGGGGTTCCGCCCAGTCGGAAACCACTTTGCAGCCGATTCAATGCTTTCGTGGGGGCGGCGGCACTGTCCTCGTGTGCGAGAACGTGTTGCAGACCGTCCATCACGAGTTGCTTGATGGTGGTTCGGCGTTTTACGGCCTCAATTTTCGTTCGTTCCAATAGGTCGTTGGGTAGATCCAAGGTAGTTCTCATAAAACAATATATGCATAAAAATGCATTTCGGTCAAGGTTGAATGTTTTATTACCCGGTGCTTTATCCCCCCAGCACCGCCAGCATGATGCCGGCAGCGATGGCGGAGCCGATGACTCCGGCCACATTGGGGGCCATCGCGTGCATGAGCAGGAAGTTCTGGGGATCCTCCTCCAACCCGATCTTCTGCACCACCCTCGCGCTTTGAGGAACCGCAGAAACCCCGGCGGCTCCCAGCAGGGGATTGATTTTTTCATTTAGAAACAGATTCATGAATTTGGCGAACAGCACTCCGCTGGCGGTTGCCAGCATAAACGCGGAGACCCCCAGGGCGAAAATGCCCAGGGACGCGGTGGTGAGAAAGGAGTCGCTCAGGGTGTTCACCCCCACGCAAAATCCCAAGAGGATGGTCACCATGTCAATCAGGGCGGTGCGTGCGGTCACGGCCAGTCGTTCGGTCACCATGCTTTCTTTGAGCAGGTTGCCGAGGAACAGCATGCCCAGCAGGGTCATGGTGGCCGGAACAATCAACAAGGTGATGAGCAGGCAAGCAACAGGAAACACGATCAGTTCGCGTTTGCTTACTTTCCGCACCGGCGGCATCCGTATGAGGCGCTCCTTTTTGGTGGTCAGCAGCTTCATGATCGGCGGTTGAATGATGGGGACCAGGGACATATAGCTGTAGGCGGCGATGGCGATGGGACCCAGCAGTTCCGGTGCCAGCATGGAGGAGAGAAAAATGGCGGTGGGGCCGTCGGCTCCGCCGATAATGCCGATGGCGGCGGCCTGGTTGGTCTCGAATCCAATCAAATGGGCCCCGATCAGGGTTCCGAAAATACCGATCTGGGCGGCTGCCCCCAGCAGGACCAGCTTGGGATTGGCGATCATACTGGAAAAGTCGGTCATGGCTCCGATGCCCAGAAAAATCAAAGGAGGGTATATCCCCAGTTTCACTCCCTGATACAGGTAATAAAACACACTGCCTTCGTCCGAGGCCCCCAGGGCGGTGGCGGATTCCGGATAGGGGATATTGCCAATAATAATGCCCAAACCGATGGGAACCAGCAACAGAGGTTCATATTTGAGGCGGATGGCCAGAGCGAGAAAACCCAGTCCAATCAAAATCATGATGAAGCTGCCAGTGTTCATGGACGCGAAGCCGGTGGATGCGTAGAATTGTCTGAGGATTTCCATATGGTTTCAATAGATTGAGTGGATGAAAATCTCTAGTCGGCGGGAGTGAAAATGGCAAATGAATCTGAGATGAATTTTTATGACGGGGGGGGGCTTTACAGTGTACCAAGGTATGCCCCGCTTTCCCACAGCCTCTTTCGCTCCCCAGTCTTGCACGATTTATTTGCGAACAGCTCATGTCCACTCTGTTCAGAAGAAATCAATGATAAACTTTCATTGGAAACAGAGTGCTTTCCATATAAATAGACACCTTATGAATCCCGAATCCTCTGTTCCAGATCACGGTGTCGTTCCTGACGGGTCCCGGCCCTGTGGCGAAGCCCTCAATTCGCTCTTCGCCTCCGGCCCGGCGGCCTGGTTTTTTCCCGCAGGATGTTATGAGATCGAAACGACTTTGCGGCTGCCCTCCGGCACACGGCTGCATCTGGATCCGGGTGCGGTGCTCCGCCTGGCCGACGGCGCGGCCACGGGTCCCGACGATTATCTGCTTACCAACGCTGATCCGGTAGAGGGAAACCGTGACCTCGTCATTGAGGGCGGTATCCTCGACGGAAATCAGCGCGGCAATCCGCGTCCGCCGGGTTTAATGGATGTGGGGTATTCCGGAGCGATGCTGCACTTTGACAACGTCAATAATCTTCGTCTCAGCGGCCTCACCCTGCGCAATGCCGAAGCCTATTATGCCCGCTTCACCCGGGTGCATGACTTCACAGTGGAGGATATCCTCTTTGATTCGGATTTGATCCGGCCCAACAACGACGGCATTCACTTGGGGGGGAATTGTTCGCGGGGCCTGATTCGCCGTTTGCGTTCCGAAATCCCCGGCGTCACCGGGGATGATATGGTGGCCCTGAATGCGGACGACGCGCTGGACCGCACCGAAGTGCACGGCATGACCCGCGGTCCCATCGAGCACATTCGCATCGAGTCCGTCCACGCGCAGCGCTGCCACAGTTTTGTGCGCCTGCTGAGCGTGACCTCGCCCATCCGCCACATCACCATTTCCGATTTGCGAGGAGGCTGTGAACGCGCGGTGATGAATGCCGACGGTGCCCGGGGATGCCGGGTGCAGGTGTTTGATGAAAATGATCCGCCCTATCCCGGCGAGGGGGTGGGCTGGCTGGAGGACATCCACGTTAGCGATGCCCGCGTGCACAAAACCCAAGACGACGGCATGGCCCTGATCGATCTGCAGGAGCGGGTGGCCGATTTTCAGGTGAGTGATTTCGTCCGGGATCGGGCCCTCGACCGGGCGCCGGGGTCGCCCACCCTGCGCTTCCGTCATATGCACCTGCACGGCGGCGAACTGAATGGAGAAGCCTTGCCTCGACGGAACACCCTCGCGCCGAATGCAGTTTACGAGGCGGCGGCGGATTCGGTCACGCTGATGGCGAATCCGAAGGATTTATGATTGTTAATTGTTAACTTTGATTTTTTTATTCATGACAATAAATATTTGTTGCATAATTCCGGGTTTTTTTTGGTTTAATTTGAATTATTATTCGTTAAAGCAAAACATGTTGAATTATTCTATTTACGAGCGATTTTTTTTCATCCCTTTTCTTTATTTTCCATGCGTGAAATCAACCAACCCGATCTTTTTGGCGACGAGCTGAACACCGATGTCTGCGTGGTGGGGGGCGGCATGGCCGGTCTCTGCGCGGCCATCGCCTCCGCCCGGGGCGGCGCGAAAACCGTGCTGGTGCATGATCGTCCGGTGCTGGGCGGCAACGCCTCCTCGGAGGTGCGGATGTGGATTTGCGGGGCGCACGGGAACCACAACAAGGAGACCGGCATCCTGGAGGAGATCCAACTCGAAAACCTCTACCGCAACCCCGCACGCGATTTCTGCATCTGGGATTCGGTGCTGTGGGGACACGCGGCGCATCAGCCGAACCTGACCCTGCTGCTGAACACCGCCTGCACCAACGCCCGCATGGAGGACGGCCATCTGGCGGCGGTGGAGGCCTGGCAGCTCACCAGCCAGACCCGGCTGGTGATTCACGCGCGACAGTTCATCGACTGCTCCGGAGACAGCATTCTCGCCGCCGCCACCGGCGCCCTGCACCGCATCGGCCGCGAGGCCCGCGAGGAATTCGGCGAAGGCATCGCCCCCACGGTGGGCGATGACCGCACCATGGGGAACAGTCTGCTCATTCAACTGCACCGAACGGACCGTCCCCAGCCCTTCACTCCGCCGGACTGGGCGTATCGTTTTGAGAGTCCGGAGGATTTTCCTTATCGACTGGAGGGAGTGAACGCCCGCAATTTCTGGTGGATCGAACTGGGCGGACACCGCGACACCCTGCGGGACGCCGAATCCATCCGCGACGACCTGCTGCGCACCGCCTGGGGGGTGTGGGATTACCTCAAAAACCGCTCTCCGGACAAAGAAAAGGCGGAAAACTGGGCCCTGCACTTTCTGGGGTCCCTGCCGGGCAAACGGGAAAACCGGCGCTACGTGGGCGACCACATCCTCACCCAGCACGATATCGAGGGCGGCGGTGATTTTCCCGACGTGGTGGCCTTTGGCGGCTGGACCATGGACGATCATCATCCCGCCGGCATGCTGTATCCGGGGCCGCCCACGATTTTCCATCCCGCGCCCTCGCCCTACGGCATTCCCTATCGCTCTCTTTACTCGAAAAACGTGCCCAATCTGTTCTGCGCCGGGCGCAACATCTCCACCACCCACTCCGCCATGTCCTCCACCCGGGTGATGGCCACCTGCGCGGTGGTGGGAGAGGCCGCGGGCACGGCGGCCGCCCTGGCGGTTCGACACGGCTGCGCGCCGCGCGGGGTGTATGAACAGCATCTGGACGAACTGCAACAGATCCTCATGGACAACGACTGCTGGCTGCCCGGCACCCTGCGGCATCCCGACGCCTGCTGGTTCGATGCCCGGTTGAAAGCCGATGGCGAAGGGGCGGAAACCCTGCTGGACGGATGGGAGCGCGACCGCGAGGACGCGAAACACGCCTGGACCTGCGAGCCCGGCGGGGCGGTGACCTTTCGCTGGAACCCCCCCCGCAGCTTTCCCGGCTTCCGGCTGGTGCTCGACAGCAACCTGTCCAATCCCAAACGCATGGCCTGTGAGTATCCCCAGCCCGCCCGGGTGCATGCCCTGCCCGGAGAACTGGTCCGCGATCTGCGCATCGAGGTGGACCGGGGCGGGGAGCTCTGGGAAACGGTGGCGGAGATCCGCGACAACCGCAAACGTCTGCTGGAGATCCCCGCGCCCTGCAAAGGGGAGGCGGTGCGGGTGACCCTGCTCTCCAGTTGGGGCGAACAGGATCCCCGGCTGTTCTCCCTGGATCTTCTGGACAAAGGCCGCGACGACACCATCCGTTTCCCCATCGGCAAAACCTGGAAAGAGATGGTGGCCGGAACGCCTCCCGAAGAACTCGCTCCGCCCGACGCCCAGGCCCGGGGCCGGGCCGGCGGCGGGCACAGCGCGTAGGGCGGAAGGTGCGATGCGAAGCGTCTTTGGTGCGGGAGCCAAGCTGCCGATTTTGCAGAGCATCTGAAAGACCCTAAGTAAAAAAATTCCCGAATTCAAAAGCGAAAAAGAAGAACGGGACTTCTCAGTCCCTTGTGAAAATTTATATATCCGAAAAAGTCAGAGAGGAATTGGAAATCGCCACCTGACCCATCCTACATCTTCCGGTTTTCTAAACCGCAATGGATCCCTCCGTGCCGGTTTGAAGGATTCCAGCATTCGAAACGAAGCCCGTGGGGAACAAATCGGTGGAAGTCAGAGTCACGGGATACCCAGACACACGCGTGTTCGATTGCAGTTGCGGCATGATGGGCATCCGCTGCGAGCTTTCCCCGGCAGGCCGTTTTCCGACACAAATAACTGAAAAGTTTCCATTGGGAGCGTCCGGGGCAAACCCAATCAGTGTGCGGCAGGATCATCAAACTTTAAAACCCCATGTCCTCCGCCACCATCAATTCGTGAATTTCCTCAGGGCTCGTGTCAAGCTGGGGTGCCCTCGGAGGCGCATAGGTGGGCAGACTGAAGTTGGCTTGATCGCCGGGAAAGGAATTGGCATGCAATGAACTCACCAATATTATATTTAATACATATGTTTTACCTGGACCTCAAGGGAAAAAGTCCTGAAAATGGTTGCGGATTCGTTGAACTCGACGCATTTCCTCCCCCCGGGGGCATACGCGTCAAGCTAAGGAATGCAGGTTGCCACGAAAGGGAAAATACCACCCCGCTCGCAAGCCCTGACATTC
>JBBDRC010000253.1:0-3114 GCA_040905625.1 Kiritimatiellia bacterium | reverse complement strand
TTTGCAGAGCATCAGAAAGACTCTAACATCATTACACCAATTGTGACATGCGCCCCGATGGCGGAGTTTGCCGCGGGCGTAGTTTTCGCCGGTCAGTTCCACCGCGAAAAACAGGTAGGACTGCAGATTGCCCTGTTTGACCTGGTTTTCGTCGAACAGGTCGAATTCCCCGGCCAGATCCCCGCCGGTGAGATGGAAGAGGAGTTCGATGCGTTTCCAGTCGGCCACCAGGCCTTTGTCGCAGTTCAGTTTGGTGCTGTCGGGGTCGAAATGGGCGAGAAAGCTGTCCGGCTGACCGTCCAGGGCCAGGGTGCGGTCGCTGCGGTAGCCGAGGGTACTGAGCAAATCGGTGGCGGCCTCGCGGAGGGGGCGGGATGGGAAGGCCTGGAGTGCGGTATGGATGGAGGCGCGGAGGTCGGGCATGTGGGATTAGTCTGGAGGGTTTTGATAGCGGTTGCGGGCGATATCAATGGCTTTGTGGAAGCGGTCGAGGAGCAGCTCACGGGAGGGCAGGATAGTGAAGTAGTCGGCGATTTTGATGTTGCTGCGGTGGAGTTGAAGGAGTTCGACGTGTTCGGGGTTTTTGCCGGCGCAGAGGATGAGTCCGATGGGCGGATTTTCGCCTTCGACCGCTTCGTGTTTCTCCAGCCAGGCGAGGTATAGCTCCATGTCTTTGAGATTCAGAAAATCCAGGAAATAGGGGTCGCGGAAAACCAGGTCAGGGGTCAGGGTTCCGCTTTCTTCCAAGGTCTGGAGTTCGTTGCGGATGGTTTCCTCCGGCTTGCGGCTGATGGCGGTGCGTTCGTAGAGCATGGATTGGATGCGTTCCCTTAAGCGACGGACGCTCCATGTTTCCAGCTTGGCCATTTCCAGGTAAAAGCCTCGTTTCAAGGGGTCTTCAAGAGGCAAGAGTTCTTTGAAATGAGACCATGTCAATTGTCGCGACAGTGTAGCGACAATTTGGCGGTCTTCAAATGCGGTTGCAAACTGAACCATTCTTCGCAGGTTTTTTTCCGAAAAAGAACCGCCATAGTCCCGGGTAAGTTGTTCGGCTAACAAAATGATGATTTTTTGCCCATAATCCGCGCGGTCTCCGTTTAAGACCACATCGCGAATCCGTGTACCCACCTCCCAGTACAACTGGGTCATGGCCGCATTGACGCTGACGGCCACATCACGACGGCCGGCTTCAATCAGGTCACGAATTTCCTGAAAGAGTTTGTCAGGTGATGAAATGGGGGTTGGATCTGTCATCGGTAGGATCGGTGGAGGTCGGGCATGGGCGGGGCGGAGTCAGGTGCGGCGGGTGGAGAGGGTTTGAATTTGGGTCTCGGCCAAAAGTTTTCGGTCGGATGTCACAAGAGTCAGCTTGTGGATAATCGCCGTGGCAGCGATAACCCGGTCGGCGGGGTCGCCATGAAAATGATCGCCCAAGTTATAGGATCTTGCCGCGATTTCCGGGGTGACGGTCAGGAGTTCGATTCGGCCTCTGGGGATGGCGATTCGGAACCAATCTTCTACCGGAACGGAGAGAAAGTCGTGTTTGGATTGCTTTTGGGCAACTTCGATCAAACTGAAAATGGATACCGCCAATTTATTTTCGGCTTGCAGGGTTCGGCGCAGCTCTTCGGTAATTTCATGAGGGCTGTCAAAGAGACGGAACCAGACGTTGGTATCGAGAAGGTATTTCACAGTTCGGTATCATCCTGTTCCATATCCCATTCGCCCGGTTGCCAGGTGGGTTCATCAAACAGAGCCCCGGAACCCACCTTGCAAAGGCCTGCTCCACTGCCCATCCATTCCGCCAAGGTGGGCGGCTCGTCGTCAGGGGGATTCACGACCGCGACAACTTTGCCGTGCCGGGTGACCCGCAGGGGCTCGCCGCTCAGCTCCACTTTGCGCAAATATTCGGTGCAGTGGGCTTTGAACTCGGAAATGCCGATTTTGTGTTCTTCTTGTAGGTCCATGAAAAAACTCTACTTTTGACCAATAAAATAGTCAATCTTTGATTTCATGTGTCTGGATGGAAGCCGATGCGGGGTTTGGGTTTCTGTTTGGTGACCGTATCCTCGGCGATCAGTTGTTTGATGGCCTTGAACACCATGGCAAACTGTTCACCCTTTGCTCTGTGAAGGCCATGGGGGCAGAACCGCCGAAGATACCTTTGTTGGGTATCACATTTTGTGACACCATGGTATCCACCTCTTCATCAACAAGTTCGAACATGAAATCCGCCGGAAATCGCTCCGCGTTCCGCCGTACGGCCTGCTTCAAGGCACGGGTTTCAACGCCGTAAAGCGTGGCAAGGTCACGATCAAGGATGATTTTTTCATTGCGTATCCAATGAATCAACGGAGCGATGTTTTCTGAGGGAATCAGTTTGGTCATGGGCTGTCTCCCATGATCACCAGCCAGGTGACGAGTTCGAGGTCGGCGCTGGAGGCGGGGGTGTCGGTTTGGGTGGGGAGGAGTCCGTCGCGTCCGGAGATGAGGTCGGGGTTTTGGTTTTGGAGCTGCTGAAAGACATCAATGCGTTCGGTGAGATCGTCGATTTTCTGGATGGTGCGGGCGAGGGTGAGGTTGCTGATTTCCTGATCGAGTTGCTGAAAGCTGAGAAACTTGTTTTGGGAGTCGATTTCCGGGTATTCGGCGCGGGGTTTGTCGCGTTCGGGAAATCCTCCAAGGGTGGCGAGTTCCTTGGCGTAGTAGCGTTTGATCTGGGCGCGGGAGCGGGCGATGGACAGCCCATCGAGGAGTTTGAAGAAATCGCTGCCGAGCTGGTTGATCAGTTCGCGTGTTCTGCGTTCGGCGACGGGTTTTTTGGTCCAGGTGGTGAATTTGCTTTGGGCCTGGCGGGCGGTTTCGCGGACACTGACCACGCCCGGGCTTTCGCGGAAGGCGCCGTCGTGGGCGGGATGTTCGGAACGGGCGACATCTCCGCCGGCGATAAAGGAAATCTGGTTGCGGATGTCCGCGATCTGGTTGTTCACCGGGGTGGCGGAGAGCAGCAACACCTTGGTTTTGACACCGGATTGAATAACATCCTCCAGGAGACGTTCGTAAACGGAAAATACATGACTATTCGATTCGACACCCTTCTCCGACAGCGTCAGG
>JBBDRC010000252.1:0-19122 GCA_040905625.1 Kiritimatiellia bacterium | reverse complement strand
TGGGAACCAAAGCCGAAATCGATCATCTGGATAAAATCGTGCGGGAAACCGCCGATGCCATTCTGGAGAAACGCGGTCTGAAGATTCCCTACAAAGTGGGAACCATGATTGAGATTCCCCGCGCGGCTCTCATCGCCGATGAAATCGCCGAGACCGCTGAATTCTTCAGTTTCGGCACCAACGACCTCACCCAGTTGACCTTCGGGTACAGCCGTGACGACATTGGCTCCTTCCTCCCGGATTACCTCAACGCGAAAATCCTCGATGTCGACCCCTTCCAGTCTCTCGACCAGAACGGTGTTGGGCAGTTGGTGCAAATGGGCGTGCAGAAAGGCCGCTCCACCCGTCCGGGTCTCAAATGCGGAATCTGCGGCGAGCACGGTGGCGACCCCGCGTCCGTCAAGTTCTGCGTGAAAGCCGGACTGAACTATGTGAGCTGCTCCCCCTACCGGGTGCCCATCGCCCGCGTGGCGGCGGCCCAGGCCGCGCTGTAAACGGTTCGGCGTTCAAAACAATCAACCCCCGTCCTCACCGACGGGGGTTTTTTATAGGATCACACCGCGTCCGGCAATTTTCGATACAGAGTGGCCAGGCTCACGTTCAACGCCTTTGCGGCCGATTCTTTATCACCGCCGTGGTCGTCAATTGTATCCATGATGAACGTTTTCTCCATTTCCCGTAGAAACCCTTTCAGGGAGCGTCCGCGATGATCCGAAGGTGAGGAACCGCCATGGCGGCCCGGGGCGGTCGGCATTTTCGCGCGGGTCACCACCCTCGCCGGCAGATCGTCCGGCATCAACACGCCTCCCTCCGCAAAAGTGCAGGCATGCCGAATGGCGTTCTCCAGTTCCCGCACATTGCCCGGCCACTCATAGGCCTCCAGGATCATTTGGACTTCGGAGGATATTTCGGGAATTTTCACTCCCGCTTTTTCAGAAACCAGCCGGACGAAAAAATTGGCCAGAGGCAGAATATCTTCGGTTCGTTTCCTAAGGGGCGAAATCACCAGCGGAATCACACTGAGTCGGTAATACAAATCCTCACGAAATTTTCCTCTGGAAATCAGTCTCTCCAGATCGTCATTGGAGGCGGCAATCACCCGCGGATCCACCTTGATTTCGCGTGTCCCCCCCACCCGGCGGATTTCCTTCTCCTGCAGAACCCGCAGCAATTTACTCTGCAGATTCATGGACATGGCGCCAATCTCATCCAGAAAAATGGTCCCGCCGCTCGCCACTTCAAACAAGCCCTGTTTCTCCACACTGGCCCCGGTGAAGGCACCTTTGACATGCCCGAACAATTCCGACTCCAGCAAAGGTTCCGGAAGCGCCGCACAATTAATCGGCACAAAATTCTGGTGTTTGCGAATGCTGTTTGCGTGAATGGCTTTCGCAATCACCTCTTTCCCCACCCCGCTCTCTCCCCCGATTAATACTGTCTGATCCGTGGGCGCCACCCGTTCGATCATCGCACAAATTTTCCGCATATCCGGACTTTCCGCAATAATATCCGACAATCCGTGCCGGAAATCGAGTTGGGCTTTCAGTTGCTGGTTTTCATGCAATGCCCGTCGGTACTCCAGAGCCCGCTGTACTGTAATCAGTAATTCATCCACTTTGAAGGGCTTGGTAACGTAATCAAACGCCCCCTCCTTCATGGCCAAAACCGCGGTTTCCACCGATCCATATGCGGTCACCACTATCACACTCATGGAGGGTTGCGCCGTTTTCGCCATTTTTAACAGTTCCAACCCGTCCACGGGCTCCATTCGGATATCCGTGATCATCAAATCAAAGAGTTCGGACTGAATAAGCTCCAGAGCCTTCTCTCCTCCCAGCGAAGGCTGAATGTCAAATCCATGTCCTTTTAACACACTGGACAGGACCGATAATATACTCGGTTCGTCGTCTACAATTAGAATTCGTGCCATATTTTCTCCATACCCCTATAAAAATGCATATTTTCTCAATTTTGCAACTTCAAAAAGAAAAGAAATTGCTTTTGTTCTTCCTGAACGCGTGAGATAAAAGCAAAAACGGATTTTCATGAAAAAAGTCATACCCCTACTCCTGTTCGGTCTGGTTTGCGGAGGCTGTGCGTTATTTCACTCATCGGAACGTCCTCCCGAGGATCCGCGTCCTTCTCCCGTGGGGATCGTGCGTTTCATCAACCGGCCTGAGCATTATCTGATTTTCGAAGCGGAAAATGCCATACCCGCCGGGACCGGGCTGCTGATTTTACGTGAGGGACGGCGGGTCGGCAGCGCCAGGGTGGGCACGCAGCAAAATCGGAAATTCCAGACGGCGGATATACTGGAGGGCGCACCGTCCGTGGGGGATGTGGTTCAACCGCGCCAGTGGTTACCGTAATCGCAACGCGGAAATCAATGCCAACGCCGCGGTTTCCGCCCTCAGAATCCGTTCCCCCAGACTGACGGCCGCGGCTCCTCCCGCACGAATCCGCGTTTGTTCATTCGGAGTGAAATCACCTTCAGGCCCCACCCAGACGGCGATGGCGGAAGGAAGGGGTTCCGGAAGCGCTTCCCGCAACGGCGTAACCTTCCCCTCCAGGCCCGCCAGAATCTGCAGATCCCGCTTCGACACCATGTGCGTGGCCGCCTCGACGCTGTCTGCGAAGTCCAACTTCGGAATCCAGGGATTCCCGGACTGTTTGCAGGCCTCGATCAGACAATCGGTCCACCTGCGCCGCTTTTTTTCCTCTTGACCGGATTTCACTTCCGCCACCGCCCGTTCACACTGTACCCGTATGACCCGGTTCACCCCCAGTTCCACCGCATGTTTCAGCAATGGGTCCCAGGCGCCCTGTTTCAAGGCTCCCATGAATAAGGTGATTTCAGGGGTGGCCGACGGAATCCGCTCAAAGTGATCCAGCCTCACCCATACCTCCTGACGATCCACCCGCAGCACGGTCCCCACCGCCACCCCG
Source organism: Kiritimatiellia bacterium (assembly GCA_040905625.1). Classification (GTDB taxonomy): domain Bacteria; phylum Verrucomicrobiota; class Kiritimatiellia; order SS1-B-03-39; family UBA6053; genus UBA6053. The sequence continues at coordinate 16,176 of JBBDRC010000252.1, read as the reverse complement.
CCACGTCCGTTTAACAGACTGATCGGAGTACCCGTTCCCACCCTGCGCACGCGGATTAAATGCCTGCCCTCCTCCACTGAAAGCTGAATCTCCCCGGTTCCGGCTTCATCAAAATCCGCAAAACAGCGGGGAGCGCTTAAATACGCGTGCATCCGATTCGACTCAGGAGGGGGCCGCCGTTTTCAGCTTTTCAAGCTCCTCGCGGCGGCGGGCGAATTCCTCCGCCTGTTTGGTGAACTTCACGGATTCCGGGTAGTGGTCCTTGTCCAGGATTTCCTCCATCTGCTGGAGAAGCTTTTTGGCTTTGGAGCTTAGATGAGTGGGCACTTCCACTTTCACCCGAATGTGCAAGTCGCCGTGTCCATGTCCGCGGGGATCCTTCACCCCCTTGTTCTTCAACCGCATCATACGCCCGTTCTGGGTTCCCGCGGGAATTTTAATGCGGGAAACCCCTTCCAGGGTGGGAACCTGAACTTCCCCGCCAAGAGCCGCGGTTTGTATCGACACAGGAAGTTCCACCACCAGATCCAAATCATGACGTTCAAAAACGGCGTGAGGTTTAACATGAATGATCACATACAGATCACCCGCCGCGGCGCCCCGGAGTCCGCCTTCACCCTTTCCCTGTACCCGCAGACGCGATCCGGTCTCCACCCCCGGCGGAATCCGAAGGGTGATCGAGCGCTTTCCTTTTATCTGGCCCGTCCCCTGACACTTCGCGCAGGGATTGCTGATCACCTGGCCGGCCCCGCCGCAATCGGGACAGGTTTGCCGCATATGAAACAACCCGTTTGAGGTGATCACCTGCCCCTGTCCCTTACAGGTGGCACAGGTGGTCTTTTTGCTGCCGGGAGCGGCTCCTTTGCCCCCACAACTGTCGCATTCCACATTCACTGAAAAGGAAAGGTCACGCTTGGAACCGAAAACCGCCTCCTCGAAATCAACTTCGAGATCAAAACGAAGATCGGCTCCGCGGTTGGAACTTTCACGTCCACCGCCGCCTCCGCCGAAAAAGTTTTCGAAGATGGACCCGCCGCCGCCTCCGCCACTTCCGCCAAAGGCGCCCATAAATGTGCGCAGGGCCTCTTCCAGATCAACTCCGCCGAATCCGCCGGCTCCGGCCCCGCCCCTGCCGGGACCAAACGCGGCATGGCCGAACTGGTCATATTTCTGACGCTTCTGCTCGTCGCTGAGAACCTCATAGGCCTCCGTGGCGATTTTAAACTGTTCCTCCGCCGCGGTGTCCCCCGGATTCTTATCCGGATGATACTTGATCGCGAGTTTGCGGTACGCCTTTTTGATTTCGTCTTTGCCGGCGTCCCGGCCCACACCCAGCACTTTGTAATAATCTTCTTTCTGTGCCATTACGCCTGCTCCTCTGTGTCTGGATCTTCGGGGTCGGACACGTCTTCACCCGAACCGGAGGACACCACCACCTGAGCAGGACGCAACAACCGGTTTCCAAGCTGATAGCCCTTGCGGGTCATGGCCACGATTTCATCTTCCGGCACTTCGGGCGATGGGATATGCGTGATCGCCTCGTGCACGTTCGGATCGAAGGTTCCTTCAGTGGCTTCAATCGACTTCAGGCCATATTTACCCAGAGTCGAACCCAGTTGGCTGCGCACAAGAGTGAATCCTTTGAGCGTGTCCTCCGTGAATTCCTTTCCTTCCGAGTTGGTAATTCCCAAATCGAAGTGATCCAGCACCGTCAATAAGTCGGTGCACAGATTCTCCAGGCAGCGTTGCGTCCACTCCTCCTTCTCGCGGCGGGTGCGCTTGCGGAAATTATCAAAATCCGCGCGCAGTCGCAGATACTGAATTTTGTAGGACTCTTCTTCGGGATCCCCGGCGGGTGCCGCGGCCTCCTCCGCAGACGCCTCTCCCCCCCCCTCATCAAATTCAGCATGCAAAACTTCGGGTATTTCCTCCGGGGATACCGATTCAGGTGCGGACTCCGCCTGCAACGATTCATCTTGCAGATCTTCAGGTTTGACAGATGTGTTCATAAAAACTCCTTATCTATGTAAATTTGGGTATGTACTTATACCAAAAGCTTGGAAAGATACCCAACTCTTCACCAAATGGCAAGAGGGATTCCGTTAGGAGTTTCTGGATGACGGATAAGCGGGGACATGTGTGATTCTCCGGAAAGTTTATACGGTAGCGAAAGCATCTCCTTTCCCTGCATCTTCACGGATCACGTCCTCTGCCACTCCGGCTTCTGCTCATACACCCAGCGATAATAGTCCGCTCTGCGAAGCTGTCCCGCTGCGGATTCGTCCAGAAAACAGTGGGCGCGGGGATGCATCTGCAGAATGGAGGCGGGAACCATGGCGGTCAGGGGGCCTTCCACGGTGGCGGCGACCGCTGTCGCTTTTCGTTCGCCAAAGGCGAGCAATAGTATCCGGCGGGCTTCCATGATCGTGCCGATCCCCATGGTGATCACATGATGCGGCTGCTCCTCGTTGTGTGAAAAAAAGCGGGCATTGTCAGCCAGGGTTTGCGGAGTCAGAGTCTTGATCCGGGTGCGGGAGGTCAACGAAGAACTGGGTTCGTTAAAACCGATATGTCCGTCCGTGCCGATTCCCAGAATCTGCAGATCCAACCCGCCCGCCGCCTGAATCCGCTCCTCGTACGCCTGACAAAATCCGGGCACATCCCCGGTCATGCCGTCGGGAAGATGAATCTGTGCGGCGGGGATATTCACAAATTGAAAAAACAGGTCGTGCATGTACTGGTGATACGACCGGGGATGATCCGGGGGCAGTCCAAGATATTCATCAAGATTGAAGGTCGTCACCTGACTGAAATCCAACCCTTCCTCCTGGTGAAGCCGAATCAGTTCCTGATACAACAGTTTGGGGGTGCCGCCGGTGGCGAGTCCCAGCACTGAATCCGGCTTTTCGCGAATCTGTCGGGCGATACGTCGGGCCGCCACGCGGCTGGCGGCCCCGGGAGTGGGCTGAATGATGATTTCCATAAGGGGTATTCCTCAAAAATGCTTAAAAAAATCGGGACAACTTGGATTCCACATCCTCTGAAAATGCCCGAACAAGATCCAGGACAAAGGTCGTTACATCCAAATCGTCCCGGTGTGCGAGGGGGGTCAGATCCATGGCGAACCAGGCCTGATCAAGCTGATCAGTCGAGTGGGAATCGAAAAAGGTGGCATTGGCGCGCCGCCGCCCCGTCACCGCCAAATCATAGCGCTTCCCGCCGGCAATCTGGGAATCAAACACCCCGTTGAGGGCGGCCGCCAGGTTTTCGTGCCCCCCCACATCCAGCACCACCTTCGCCGAATCGGGCATCCAGTCGAGGTCCCGCCACACCTCACAGCCCAGCACCCGTCCGGGTCGGTCCCCGGGCGGAAGCGCCCGAACCGCTTTCAGCACCGCCGCCATCACTCCGATATGGGTCTCATGCTTGTCCGCCGGACTGTGGGTGTACACGACCTCCGGGCGGGTGGCCCGCAGAATGCGGATAAGATCCTCGAGCAAATCCGGAGTTTCCGCATCCTTCACCACCGCGCTGGGGTACCCCAACTGTGCAATAAAGCTGTACTGTCCGATCCGGGCCGCGTTTTCCTGTTCCAATGCGCGCGCCGCCATCAACTCCTCATCCGAACAGTCCGCATAATCCCCGCACCTCGAACTTCCACTGCCGTCGGTAACGGTCACGCCTCCAAACCAGGCATCCGGTTTTTGGTAACAGGCCAGTATTCCGTGCAATGCCATAAACTCCAGATCGTCCTGATGCGCACCTATACCCAGATGCGTGGTGCGGGACAGGGCACGTTCAAGGGACTGAGCATCGGGCATCATCCAGCGGGTGGTTTCTCGGGGTGTTTTCATAAGATCGTTCTCCATCAGGGTGTCGGGTTCAATGCGGGCAAACTGGCGGCGGCCACCGCCTGCCCGTGCCGTTTCATTTTCTCATCCGGCGTGGACAACCGAAGTGTTTCGGATAACCCGGGGAATTCGACATCCAGCACTTCCCGGGCCTTTGTGAGAATTAACTCACCGCCCTCTCCCGACGTGACCCGTCCCAGGATCACTATATTGCGCAGATCGTAGAAATCCGCGTAGTGGGCCAGGGCGTAGCCAAAATAGATGCCGATGGTGTTGAAGATACTCCGGGCCCGGGGATCGTGTCGGTTCATATCCTCCTGCACCTGAATCAACTTCTCGGCGAATCCCGTCTTTTCAGGAAACACATACCCCGCCGCAAGCGCCAGCCGGGAGACCGCCTGCTGGGAAAAGCATTGCACTCCGCAACCGCGATCCCCGGACCATTCATCCACGGGCGCGTCCTCGTGCAGATCGACCGGGGCGAAGGCAAGTTCATTGATCCAGGAGGTAATGCGCCCGCGGTCATCGCAGTACCCCGCCGCCAGACTGGTTCCCATGGAGATCCCCAGCACCGATCCGTCCCGCAAGGACAGGTGGCCCGCCAGCGCGGTGACCTCCCCGTCGTTCACCACCTCGAACGGCACCCCTCCCCACTCCTGTTTGAGTTCCGGGAAAATGCGGCGGACCTGTTTTTCAAAATCGGCCTCCCCCACCCCCCTGAACAGCGAGGCCACCCGCACTTCATTGTTCACATACACTCCCGCCGCGCTGCCGCCGACCGCATCCACCCGGGGCAAATGAGCCGCCGCGCGGGTTAAACTGTCCTGAATTCCCTCCCAATGATACCGGGGATCCGACTGAAAATACGGGTCCCAGGGGATTTCCTCTGAAAATATCACCTTGCCGTCGATCACCGCCGCGCATTTGCGGTCACTCCCCCCCAGATCAAACCCGATTCGGCATCCCTCCGTATGCCCCCCCAGCGCACTCGCGGGATCATGGGGGCGCGGAAGTTCCTCCCGTGCCACCGCTTTCACGGTCAACGCCTGCCCGAATATTTTCACTCCCACAATATCCGAATCGAAGGCCCGCTCACCCTCCGGCGAGTAGACAGACTGCAGCCACCCGGCCAATTCCGGGCATCCGCTCAGATACAAAGTCGAGCCCCCCTTCTGCCACAGCAGGAATTTCACCAGACGCTCGACATACCGCCGCGTCAATTTCCGATACCGGGGTTCCTCCGGCAGAATACGGGCACAGTGCCGGAAACAACATCCGTCCCGACGCACAGTCGCGAGTTCAATCGGCCGTGAGCCCGTTTCCCCGTCCACCATCGTCTGATAGGCGCGATTAAACAATGCCGCCGGTAAAAACGTCGGATCCAACTCCGGATCGGGAGTGAATGCGGGAGTCAGTTTGAGGAGAAGTTCTTTCATGATTCCGCATATACTCTATTTAATTTGATACATCAAATATATTCTTTCAACAAAATTCTCATCGGGAATACAGGAATGCCCTTTTCGCCTGCAGAAACGCGCCTCTACGCATCGCGGCCGCCGGATCTTCGCTGATCGCGGGGCGGAGCCGCTCCAGTTCCGCACCCTCGAAGCCTTTTGCCAGTCCGTCGCAAAAAGCCGCTTTCGCCATGGACAGCACCGGAGCCAGCGGACCGGTAAGGCAAATCCGTTCCACTCCCGCCAGTTGCAGCGGCCAGATCAACTCCTCCCCCAGAATCCTGGCTGCGGTGTTCAGAACCGCCACCGCCTTTTTATCTCCCGTTGTCAACGCATCAATCAACCCGGAAAGCGTGGCAATCTTCGGATCGTTCAGATCCCGCAGCATCGCCCAGCCTCCGACATGCGCTTCCAGACAGCCCCTGCGTCCGCAATGACAGAGCCCGGGTTCCCGTCCGATGCGGATATGCCCCAGTTCCGCAAAGCACGGGTCTCCTTGGCCAGACGGTACTCCAATCCGGAAAAGCTCATTCCCCCGCCCCGCGATCACCCCGATTCCCAGATCCCAATACACCACCATCACCCGGGTTTCGGAAGAGACATGTTCGGTTTCACCATAAAAAAACGCCAATCCGTGGGGAGTCGATTGACAGGGCCACCCGAACCTTTCCGGGATGCGTTTATGAAGATCCAGTCCGTTCAATTGCGGAAAGTTGACCGCCGAAAGCACTTTCCCCGTGCCGGATTCCAGGATTCCCGGCATGGCGGCAACCACCTGGTGAATCCGCGCTCCGCGGGACTCCGCCACTTTGTTCGCCCGGTTCAGAAACCGATCCATCCGCCGGATCACCGCCGACCGCGTCTCCAGTTCAGACAGATCCTCGCGGATTTCAATCAGCACCTTGCCGGAAAAATCCAGCAGAGCGCCCTGAAAAAACGGTACATCAAACACCAGGGTGATGCAGACATTGCGCGCATGATTCACATCCCACACCCCCGAAGGCCTTCCCCGTCCCGACACCACCTGTTCGGATCGATGTATCAGCCGCTCATGCTCCAGGCGCTGAAAATGCAGGTTGCAGGCTCCGGCGGACAACCCCAGCCGTTTCGCCGCCTCCGGCTGGGTCAAGGGACCCGATTCATCCAGCAACCGCAACAGCGGCAGCGAACTGCTCCAGTCTTTCAGATTCATTCGCCGTCCAATATAGTCGGCCAGATTGGGTTTTGTTTCCTTCATTCTCGATTCGGGCATGATGAACCACAGAGAAGAAAATGACAGATCCTTGTTGAATAATCTCCAACCTGAATTTCAGCTATACGCCAATTGAGCAGTGGCGGTGGTCGCCTGTTTGGAGCGGAATCGGACCCAGTGCGCACTGAACCCGGATTCGAACACATGGCAGACGTATCCCTTGGCGGGGACCTCCAGTTCACGCAACACCTGCCAACTTCCGTTGCCCATGAAATCAACTTCAATTTGTATTTTCACAGGAGTGGGGCCATTGTGACTCAGGTGCGCACAGGCATTTCCGAATCCGGTCATTAAAAACGGATCGGACGGCTCCTCCGCCTCCACTTCCGTTTCCCACCAGGGACCTCCCCATCCTTTTACCGGACCGAATCTCCACAAATCCTCGGTTTTACCCAGCCACAGACCCGACTGCGGCTCGGCACACAGCCGGTTTTCTTTTCCGTGCGCACTGGCGTTGTCCTGGGTCGTCACCAACATTCCCTGCCAGGAACAAAAATCGGTATGCACCCACAAATGACTCGCAATCGGTCTCACGCCCCAAATATGTCCGTCGAAGGCCCAGGGCGACAGTTCATAATACATACCGTGAAGATCGAGCAGAAAGCGTTCGTGCTCCACCTCCCGTATCCGGGGCCACTCGGTCTGCCAGGCGTGTTCATAACAGTGCGACGCTTTGGGTAAACGGTATTTGCGCCACTTCCGATCGCGCTTCAAATACATCATCAGAATGGCGCTGGAACGGTCCCAGCCGGTGGCAAAGCAGGCATCCGAGAATGCCCCCCGTCCCGTCACCTCCACAAAAGGCCCTTTTTGCACAATTTCCCAGTCCCCTTTTCCATCCCACTGCGCCAGCCGACCGTCCACCACCCTGCCGGTATGATCCTCCTCGTCATAGGAGTTATTGGCCACCATCAACCGGTCATCGAAGGTGTAGCAGGCCTTGAAATGCGCTTTTGCTTCACTCTGAACCCCGAGTTCATCCACCAGGGAGGCAATTTGCCTGCACTCCAGGGTATGCACATTCAATTCAAACAACTCACCCTCCATTCCCAGCATATAACAGAGGTTGTCCGGATCAAACAGATGGGCGGAAGTTCCACTCACCCGGACATCAATTAATTCCGGGACCGTGCGCACATTCTGTTCGTTGTCAATGATGTGTGGACCGATGATCAATTGACTGGACTCGTAATGGATCCATCGGTTTGCGTATGTGCCGTCTTTGCTTTCCGGATGACGATGCCTCACCAGATCATCTCCAATCCAGAACAATCCGCCTCCCGATCCCGACCTGCCGGTATGGGACACGTAGGTGATGGTCCAGAGCCGACCACACCAGGGCATCAGCGACCCGTAGGTCATTTCCGAGCGGGGAGGTCCAAAATCGGCACGAATGGCAAGGGAGGGAACCACGCCCCCGAATGAGGCGGGAGTGGAAGATGCGGCAGGAAGCATGTTGTCGGTGGCGTTGTTTGAATTCATAATTGGAGCGGGAGGCGGGTTGATGGTTGTAGTCGGCAGTGTGGATCACTGCATCTGTGTACGTTCTACATCCCGCCCCCGGATATCCCGAGCAGAATGAATTGTCTTATTTAATCAAATCGTTTATAATTCTCATCCTATGCGTTATGATCAATGGCTCCAACTTCGAATCGGTCTGTTGGCCTGTTACCAGGGACAGCCCGCCGCCTTTCACTCTGAACGGATTTCCCCGGATTACATCAGTATGTGGCTGCTGCACCGGGGAAGCGTCGAGGTTTCGACCGGCACCCGCCGGTTCAGCGCCCGCAAGGGACAGGGAATGATCGTGGGTCCCGGCCCCCGCCGTCAGAAATTCAGCCCGGATATCTCTTTTCATTCATTTTCGTTTTTCGCCCACTGGCCGGACGGAAAATCCCTGCTGGGCTCCGGTCTGCCTTGTTGCGTTGATCTGTCCGGACTCTCCCTGATCAAGCGTCTGGATCGAATGAACGATTTGTTCGAATCTTTCAGTCCGCACCATGGCTTTTTCTCCTTTCAGGAGTCCGTCTCTCTCGATCAATACTTGCGGATTCAACAGGAATTTCAAGGGATTCTGCTCGAATTGCTTCCCGTTCTGGAACGAAACGGGGTAGAGATCACCGACCGCAAAGAACTCGACCCACGGGTGCTCCGGGCCATTGACACCATGGAACATCCCCCGGACCGAATGGAATCCCTCACCCTCGCCGTGCTGGCCAAAACCTGCGGGATCAGCCCCTCCCATTTGGATCGATTATTCCGGAATGAACTGGGAACCTCCCCCATGGCCTGGTACCAACAGCATCGCTTCCAACGGGCCCGGCACCTTCTGCATCTCGGAGAAATGCCCATTAAACAGGTGGGTTTTGAACTGGGTTTCAAAAGTATCGCCCATTTTTCCAGTTGGTATAAAAAGCAGGCGGGTCACCCTCCCGGCGAAGAACCGAGGTCCATTTGTATCTGAAGGATTTGAGCCTAACAACTATCAACTACCAACCAACAACTGACAACTGACAACTGACAACCAACAACTACCCCATGACCTCCATCGACATCCTTCTCATCGGCGGAACTGTTTCCGCCATCTCCGCCGCCCTCGAACTCAAACGCCTCGGATACTCTGTTCTGGTCACCAGCCATCGCAGCTTTCCGGGAGAGGATCTTTGTGACAGCCTGCGTCTTGCCCTGCCGAAAGACCTGAACCTTCAGGATCCTCTGGCCAAACGTCTGTATGAAGATGCGGTCACCTCCTCATCACTGCTGCGTCCCATGCACATCAAACGCGAATTGGATCGGGTCCTGGCCGAAGCGGATATCCCGGTGTTGTTAAACACCGCCCCTGCGGAACTTCATTTTGAAAAAGGCGTACTCACCGGAGTCAGCCTCCACAACCGATCCGGCACCCGCCGTGTGGCCTGTTCGCACATCATCGACGGAACCCTGCGCGGGGACATCGCCCGTCTCGCGGGCATTCCCCTCACCCCTCCCGACCCGTCATTTCCGGTGATCCGCAGAGTGATCGGCGGATCCGACTCCGCGGAAACGTCATGGACATCCGAGGGAGAGGTGGAATTCCCCGGTCCGGACGGCACCGTGCGAGCTCCTCTCTGGGAGCATCACTCGACCGGCTCCCTCGTCGATGCCTCCTGGGCCGCATGGATGACCCTCGAGCAGCAAACCCGCATGGCGGCCTATCGCCGCGGACAGGATATGTCCGCCGACGGGATATTCGCCATCACCGGCGAGCGTCTCCACCCGGATGACGCCCCCTTCGAAGCATCAGGCGACCTCACCCGCATTCCCGATCACGCCGTCTCCGCCCTCAACAGCCACCTTTGGTTCACCGGCACCGTCGCCAATGTCGATCCCCTCACCCGCGACTCCCTCCTCCGGCACGACCACTGCATCACCTGGGGCAAAATCGTCGCCTCCCGCCTCCACGCCTCCCTCTCTGACATCCCCCTTCCGACCTCTTCGATCTCCGATCTCCCACCTCCGACCTCTGACCTCCGACCTCCGACCTCTGACCTCCGACCTCCGACCTCTGACCTCCGACCTCCGATCTCCGTCGACATCCTCGTGGTTGGCGGCGGCACCGGAGGCGCTCCGGCGGCCATCGCCGCCGCCCGTTCGGGAAAATCCACCCTGGTGGCCGAGTTTCTCTCAGGTCTCGGAGGGGTGGGCACCCTGGGTCTCATCGGAAAATATTGGTACGGAAACCAGGTGGGTTTCACCGCCGAAGTCGACGCGGGAGCCAACAGCCTCACCACCCGGGCGCTCGCGAACACCGAAAGCTGGGATGTCGAAGCGAAAATGCAGTGGTATCACCAGGAAATCACCCGTGCGGGGGGGCGCATCTGGTATAAAACCATGATTGCCGGGGCTCTCACCGAAGGGAATCGGGTGGTCGGCGCGGTGCTCTGCACTCCACAGGGGCCGATCGAGGTTCGTGCCACCTGCGTGGTCGACGCCACCGGATCCGCCACCGTGGCCGCAGATGCCGGAGCCGAAACCGTTTCCATTGGGTCACAAAACCTCGCTGTACAGGGAACGGGCCTCCCCGGACGCACGCCCGGCGCGGGATACAACAATACTGATTACGATTTTATTGACGAGAGCAATGCCGCCGATGCCGATTCAGCCTTCATCAGCGCCAGAGAAAAATTCAAAAAGGAATTCGATGCCGGACAACTCATCGACAGCCGCGAACGTCGTCGGGTGGTGGGGGATTATGAGATCACCCCCATGGATATCCGTCTCTGCCGCGTGTTTCCCGACAGCGTGGTCAAAGCCCGCAGTAATTTCGATACCCACGGATACACCGTGCATCCGCTTTTCATGATTGTGCCTCCGGATCATGATGTTCAAACCGCCTTCATTCCCCTGCGCGCACTCCTTCCCAAAGGACTCGACGGCGTGCTGGTTACCGGCCTGGGGATCAGCGCCCATCGTGACGCCATGCCCGTCATCCGCATGCAGGCCGATGTCCAGAACCAGGGATATGCCGCCGGCATCATTGCCGCCATGACCCCGAATGGCCGCGTTCGGGATCTGGACATTCCGGACATCCAGGAACATCTCGTGCAAAAAGGAATTCTTGATCCCGAAATCAAGGGCGCAACCGACAGCTTTCCCCTGCCCGAAACCGAAATCGACCACGCCCTGGCCAATGCCCCGTCGGATCCCAATCGGATAGACCGGGTATTCACCCTGCCGGATGTTGAACGGAATCAGCGATTGATCCAGGCATATTCCGAAAGCGCGACTCCCGAAGCCCGCCGCTTTTTCGCTTTCGTTCTGGGAATCCTCGGACTGGATCAGGGTCTTTCCGATCTAGTGAAGGATGTGGACGAAACCGATTGGGATAAAGGCTGGGACTACACAGGCATGGGACAGTTCGGAGCCAGCATGAGCCCCCTCGATGCCCGAATCATCGCCCTCGGACGCTGTCGCAATCCCAAAGCCACGGCTCTGCTTGCGGAGAAAGTGACAAAACTCCCCCCCGACACCGCTTTTTCGCATTACCGGGCAATCGCCGAGGCCTTCCAAACCATTGGCGACCCCGCCGCCGTTCCCGCTCTGGAAAATCTGTTGCGGCGCCCCGGCCTCTCAGGCCACGCCATCACCTCCACCCGGGAACGCCTGGCGAAAACCACCGAAAATTCGACCGAAACAAAGGTCCGCAACGCCTCCCTCATCGAACTCCACCTCGCCACCGCCCTGCATCGACTCGACCCGCAAAATTCCCTGGCCACCGACATCCTCACCGCCTACACCCACGACCTGCGCGGCCTCTTCGCCGCCCATGCCCGCAGGATTTTGACAAACGAATAACCATCGTTTTGACTTGAACTGACCCTGAATTCCAGATTATACAAGCATCCTCGGTCGGGGCGTGGCTCAGCCTGGTAGAGCGCTTGCTTCGGGTGCAAGAAGTCGCAAGTTCGAATCTTGTCGCCCCGACCAACTTTTTTATCAGACACCGGGTTTTCTTCCCGCCCATAACCGGGAGGTCTTCGTAAAGCAAGTAACCGCCGTCCCGTGACAAACGACTGCTTGTTTAAGACATAGCGAATGAGCCATCTTAATCTTAATCATAATCAAAACGTGGTATAAATCAAGCACCCGTTTTGCCACCGGAGCACCGTACCGTTGGGGCGAGGGGGGAGACAGGAGCGGATTGTATACGGAACGGTTTTAATCCGTGATTGAGAATGCGGCACTGCCGGACGGCGTCGCGCGGATTCGACAAATGCCCGCCGGATTCAATCCGGTAGGTGAACTCGTGAAAGCCCCCCAGGTCCGCGTCGAAATTGGTTTCCCAGTAATTGGTCATCAGCCAGTTATACGGGCGGATCATCGAGGGATCCAAATCGGGATGTCCCATCAGGCGGCGGGTGCCGTAGTCGAGGGGGCCGAGTTGAAGGAGGGGCGCGTCGGGCAGAGTCACCGCCACCCCGAGGGAGTCACCACACACGCAAAACCCCTCCTGCAGGCAGACCCAGTCCGTAAGTGTGTCGGGCAACTGATCCACCCAGGGGCGCATGGGACCGCCCGCTTTGTCCACCCAGAGGGTTCCGCCCGGCACCGCGAACGGAAGCGCGACATAAAGATTCTCGGGCGCCCAGACGGATTTTTTGTGCAAACGCACGGTGACATCCACCCGGGGGAGCGATTTCCATATAGAAAGGGTCACCTGATAAAGTTCGCAGCCCTCAACTTCACAGTCCAGTTCCACCGGAATGCAGGGTCCTTCCGCATCGGTAATCCGGAATGCGCCGGGGGTGCCGGTGTGACGACGCACATGCTCCCCTTTACGGTTCCGTCCCATCACCCGTCGCGCCGCGGTCATATCCGCGCCCCGGTTACCGGACACCGGTGTCACATCGTACACCGGAGTGAAGGGGGCATGATGCCGGTTGGATGACAGGAGGTCTTCTCCGGAACTTTTGTCGGTCCACGAGAGGATGGCGCCGTCCTCGGCGAATGTGAGGTGCAGAGATTCCGTCTCCACGCTTCGAGGCCCGATGTTAACGGTCGCGCCGTTTACCTCTCCGCCCTGAACATCACACCCGTCCAATGAATCACTGAAATCGCGGCGGACGTGACGAAGCGTCGATGTCCCCGCCCGGAGTTCAAAAAACGCCTCCTCCTTTGCACCGAGGGTAACCGGCGTGTCGATTGTGAATCCCCGGGGGGCCGGAGATTGTTGGGCATCCATCGTTTCGCCGGTTTGCAGATCCACCACCTCGGGCGCAACCTGTATCAGGTCGAAATCCCTGTGTTCAATGTAGAGGCGGGCGAGATCGGTGACCGGTGTGTCCAGAGGGTTCAGCACCCGGTAGATAAAACGGTCCCCGGCATCGGGCGGGGCAAGATTCCCGAGTTCTCCCAACTGACCCAGCAGATCGTCCCGCAGATCCATGGCACGGTCAAAGGCCGCGTAAGCGATCGCCTTTTTATTGCCGCCAATGGCCTTCACGGAAATATTCCAGGGCGCTTTCATGGAGTCCGAATGATTAAAGGTGTGCTCGGTGAACAGCAGAATATTCTGTTCCAACTGTCCAAGGGTTTCGGCATCCACCGATAGATTTCGGGTTTCCGCGAGTTGCGTCAGCCAGGTTCGGTTTCGATTCGCCTGCCGCAGCAGGCGGACCTCGTCAGGTGTGGAGGCAAGCCCGTCCGACCACCAGTCCGGCCAGTCACCGCGATAACGGGGAATGGAAACATCCTGTGCGCGGACCTTCGCGCAGAAATCAGAGGGTGTGCTCATTTCCATGTGTACAGCGCGGTCACCGCAGGCATTCCACTCGTTGACAAACCGGGCGATGGCGGCGGACGGAGGGGCGTTATCGGTCATGGCGCCGGACACGTGGATCGGAATAAAATCGTAAGGGTAGTGATCCAATTCCAATTGCTTCAGGTAGCGGGGGAGCCGGATGCGGGCGATGGCGGGATGATCGTTACTTCGGGGAGGCGGTTGGAGTTCGTCTCTGAATCCGTAGGTGTTGAGCGCCCCCGGGACCAGCCCCAGCGAGTTTCCGTGATGGTAATGCTCGCCATTCCAAACCAGAATGTCCCGTCCGTCGGGTGTTTCCCAATAAAAGGGGGTCTGCCGTTTGCCGATGGGTGCGAGTCCGTGATGGGCGTGAACGCAGGTCATCAGGTTTACCACGCCGGCATCGTGCAGAATCCCGGCATATCCCCAACTGAAACCGTTGATATCGGCGGCGATGGCGGTGTCCAGCTTCAGATCATGTTGACGCGCGAAGGCGACCGCCCGTCCGATCGCTTTCGCCAGCATGGACCCGTCGATCAATTCATTGAAGTGAAGGTAGCCCGCAGTCAGGCCGAGCGTTCCGTTGCGGATGCAGTCGACCAGTTCATCCGTCCGCCCCGGATTTTTTTTAATCCACTGTTCGATGGACCAGAAACACTCATTGGTCCATTTAAACCCGGCAAGGCCGGTGTCGCCGGCCTTGATTTTTTTGTCGATGTCAATGACCCGGTCAATGAAATCCACATGAAAACGCGCGATGCGGCTTTGGGATTCCGTATATCCGACATCCGTGTGGGTGTGCTGGATCAAATGGACCGTCCATTTTCGGTCAAGAGAACTTTCAGAAGAGTGTGTCATATCAAAGAGTCTTTATTGAAAAATTTGAGTAGTGCGTGGAATTGGATATTTTCTTGTATATACAAATTGAAACATCAAGATATATAGGCTAAACCTTAAAGTCAAGAAGCCGTATCAGCAGTATAAAAACCAATGAACACCGCGAGACCCAATATCCTTCTCCTGTTTACCGACCAGCATCGCGCCGATGTCATGAGCTGTGAGAATCACCCGCAGTCACTTGCCGGATGAATCCGAGCCCAATTACCGCACATGGGTAAAAGAAAAAGGATGCAGCCGGGAATTCGCGCGGGACTGGGCGGCGGAATTTGGAAGCAACCCGCCCGGGGGACCCGAAGAAACCCAGCTGTTCACATCGGCCTCCATGTGCGCGCAAGTCAGTGAGTTGTCCGCCGATCAAACCATGGAGGCCTACACCACCCAGCACACCATCGATTTTCTCCGTGAAAGCGTCGCGGATCAACAGCCCTTCTTTTGCTGGGCCAGTTTATACCGTCCTCACCAGCCGTATACGCCGGTAAAAGAATATTTCGACCGCTTCGACACCGGCCATTGGGGACGCGGGGCGCGATACGGCGACGGGATCGCCGAGCCGCCCTCCTTCACCCAGCCGAAAAACGAACTGCCTCCGAAATTGGAGACGATGCGCAGCGGCACCCACATTCCCTGGCAATACATGCAGGCCCAGGAGGATCCGGGCATCATGCGACGAGCCATGGCCGCTTACTTTGCCTGTGTGCTGGAAATTGACGACTGCATCGGCCGCATGCTGCGGGAACTCGACACCCTGGGGTTGAGTGAAAACACCATTGTCATCTACGCATCCGACCACGGCGATTTTGTAGGCAGTCACGGTCTCATCGAAAAAGTCGCCCCCGGACACAATGTGTATGAAGAAACCCTTCGGGTCCCCTGGATGGTTCGGTGGCCTGGACATGTGCGGGAGGGTCAGGTGAGCAACGATCTGGTGGAACTGGTGGACCTGTACCCCACCCTCCTGGACCTGTGCGGACTGAAAGCACCCGACGGACCGTATCCTCTCCAGGGCCGTTCCCTGGCGCCGCATCTGACCCGGGGAATCCCGGTCGGACGCTCCTTCATCGTCAGCGAAAACTGGTCGCAGGCCGCCATCATAACCGAACAGATGAAACTTGGCCACTGGCTGCCCTGTCCCCATGATCCGAAACGCGACCACCGACACTTCGGGGATCAGTTGTTTGACCGCGCACACGATCCACACGAACTGCACAATCTGATAAACGATCCGCAATGGTCGGAGACCCGGCAGGAGCTGCTGGACGCGTTTGACTCCTGGCGGCGTGAAGTGCCCGATACCGGAAAACGAGCCTCCGCAAACGCCATGGAAGCCAAACGGTCATGACATGAATTCTTCGTAGGTGAAGCGCTCCGCCGCTTCACAACAAAAAGGGCGCATCCCAGAATTGGTGTTCTCACAGAGGGTTACAGATAGTGGCTGTAGGC
>JBBDRC010000251.1:0-3163 GCA_040905625.1 Kiritimatiellia bacterium | reverse complement strand
CTTCGGGGTGCGGCGACCCATGCTCATTTCATCGGTTTCATTTGAGTAGAGGATCAACATTTGAATCTGCGATCTAAATCCTGGATTTTCGCTTTTAAATTGAGGTCTGGGGTCAACTGACCCAGCTTGCCCGAAACTGCACCGATTCCCTGTTCAGCACCCATCCTCCCTTTAATTCTGGACCGCGGCTATCCCGGCTACGACACCTCCATCGGCTGGTTCAACTACAGCGACGAACAGGTCGCCGCCAACGTGGCCAAATCCGTGGCCAACGGCTTCACCGCCATGAAGCTCAAAGTCGGTTCCCCCGATCTCGAGCGCGATGTCACCCGGGCCCGAATCGTCCGCGAGGCCGCCGGGCCTGAGGCCACCCTCATGACCGATGCCAACCAGCAGTGGACGATTGATCAGTCGATCGATTTCTGCGGCCGCTGCGCCGATCTGAATCTGTTCTGGCTGGAGGAGCCCACCCATCCCGACGACGTGCTCGGGCACAAAACCATTGCCGACGCCATCGGCCCGGTGCGCGTGGCTGCAGGCGAGCATGTCCCCAACCGCATCCTTTTTAAAAACTATCTCCAATGCGGCGGTATGGCCATTTGTCAGGTCGATGCCGTTCGCGTGGCCGGCATCAGCGAATTTCTGGTCATCAGCCTTATGGCCCGGAAAGCGGGCGTGCCGGTGATTCCGCACGTCGGCGATATGGGGCAACTCCACCAGCACCTCGTCCTCTTTAACCACATCGGCCTCGATCACGAAGCGATTTTCCTCGAAACCATTCCGCATTTAGGCGATAAATTTATAGACCCCGCCGTCGTGGCCAAAGGGGTCTATAAAACCCCGCGACAGCCAGGCAGTTCCTGTTCTCTGAAACCGTAAAGAATCAACCACGGATGAACACAGATGAACACGGATAACAACCGATAGGAAAAAATAAGGGTATCATTTCAAAGCTTCATGTTCCTTACATTCAATATAATCGCTGCAGGGTATGAAAATCCCTGTCCATCCGTGCCTGTCCATCCGTGGTTAAAAAATTTCACAACCCACCCTTCGACTTCGCTCAGGGCAAGCAACCCACCGCGTGATCTCCGCTTCGCTTCAAAACGCGGGCTTCGCCAACCCACAACCAACAACCCACCACCCACAACAAACAACCCACATGACCCAAGCAGCACTTTCCGGCATTTACGTCCCCAACATCGTTCCCTACGACGCCCAAGGCCATATCAACGAGGGCGAACTCCGCCGCATCATCGGCTGGCTGGGTGAAAAAGGGGTGACCGGCTTCTACCCCAACGGCAGCATGGGGGAGTTCATCCGCCTCAGTTATGAGGAGCGAAAACGGGTCGTCCAAATTGTCAGCGAAGAGGCCAACGGTCATCCGGTGCTCGCGGGGGCGGCGGAGCCGAACGTGGATTTGGTGCTGGACATGTGTGCGCACTGCGCCGATCTCGGCTGCCGCGCGGTCTCCATCACCGGACCCTACTACTACAAACTCTCCCAGGAAAGCATCGAGGAATACTTCCGCGAACTGGCCGCCAAATCACCGATCGACATCGTGGTGTACAACATCCCCGCCTTCGCCAGCGAAATCAGCCTTCCCGTGCTCACCCGCCTGGCGCTGGACTGTCCCCGCATCGTGGGCACCAAGGATTCCTCACAAAACATGCCCCGCTTTCTGCACATCCTGCACGAAATCAAATCCCAGCGCCCAGATTTCTCAGTGCTGATTGGCTGGGAGGAACTGCTGTGCGATTCCCTGTTCATGGGCGGCGACGGCGGCACCCTCTCCAGCGCCGGGGTGGTGCCCGAGGTGATCATGAAAATCCACGACGCCGCCCGCGCCGGGGACTGGGAGACCGCCAGGCACGGACAGTTCAAGCTGCTCGATCTCTTCTCCCTCATGATCAACGCCCCGAATTTTCCCGAAGGCTTCCGCCTGGGCTACGAACTGCGCGGCTTCACCCCCGGCAGGGCACGTTTTCCCCTCTCCAGGGAGGAGCAGCGGCTTATGGGCGACATCCGCTCCCGCATCGCCTGCGTGCTGGCCGAATGCGGGTTCTCCGAGGCCGCCCACGCCTGCGTGCCCAATCACCCGCAGCCCGACAGCCTGCGCCCGCAGGTCGAAGACATCGTGCGCCGGGTCATGGAATCCCTGAAAGGATAATCACGCATGACCTGTCTCGCCGGACTGGAAACTTCCTTCATCAGCGTCACCGCGCTGGTGGCAGATGCCATGGTCAAAGCCGCCGATATCCGGCTCCTCGGTTTTGAGCCCACCGGGATCGAAACCATTCTCATCCGCATCGCCGCCGACAGCCCCGACTCCCTCCAGGCCGCCCTCGACGCCGGCCGTTTCCGAGCTTCGGAACTGGGCATCCCCGAACCTTCCGAGGTTCGGATCGCCCGGCCGGACGAAGCCCTCTTTCATCTCAACGACAACCCCAACAACATCAACGGCATTTATGGCGGGCGCGAGGAAATGCGCCCCGACGATCACCCCCCATCCCGCCCGGAGAACCCCAATATGAAAAACAAATCCATCGGCATCCTCGAAACCCAAGGCCTCACCGCAGTGCTGGAAGGCACCGACGCCATGCTCAAAGCCGCCGACGTGCAACTCGTCGGCAAAGAAAAAATCGGCGCCGCCTACGTGGCCATCACCATCTCCGGCGATGTCGCGGCGGTCAACGCAGCGATCGAAGCCTGCGCCACCGCGGTCGGCGGTCTCGGCAAACTCATTGCCGCCCACGTCATCGCCCGTCCCCACGACGATCTGCTCAAGATACTGCCGACCCTTTAACCCTTCCACGCAATGACTGAGCTCTATTTTTGAATTCGACACCTGGCGTATCAGGCTGGGATTTACAGAGCCCTCCAGTCCATGACTCTATCCACAACTTGATCGTGTTTTGTGACGAAAATAAGGGACTACGTATCGTCGGCAGTTTAAGCCTCACTCAGGGTGGGGCGGGACACCTTAAACCCCTTCATGAAGGGGTTTAGATGTCCGTTCAGAGCGGGAGGGCGGGATAGGTATTCCGTGCCCAGGGGCCGGCGATGCGGGTTTCGTCGGTCCAGGCGGTTCCGGTTAGATCATGGGTAAAGCGGACAGGCTTGCCGTCAGGGGTTTCGAAGGGGAGTCCGACACACTCCGGCG
>JBBDRC010000250.1:0-3165 GCA_040905625.1 Kiritimatiellia bacterium | reverse complement strand
ATCTCCGACGGCATTTGATGCACCTGGATGGGTGAATCAAAGTCTCTTATGCGGTTTTGCAGGATTTCTGTCGTGATCCGCGCCATGGCCGCGCGGTCCACTCTGATGGTGGAGAGGGCAATCGCGCTTGCCGCCGCAATATCGTCACTCCCGAAGAGTGAGAGATCACCCGGGATCGTTAATCCCGATTTCAGTGCGTCCGAGTAAAGGGAAATCGCGGTTTGGTCGTTGTAAGCGATGACCGCGCCCGGTCGGCGTCCCTGCGCTCCCCATTGGGTGAACGCGCGCGGACCGGCGGCGGAACCCGCAACATCAAAGACGGAAAGCTCCTCATCAAATCGCATATTCAGCTCCGCGAGTAACTTCAGCAGGACCTCCAGTTTTCCGAACAGGTTTCCCCTCAAATTTGAAAGGCCAACATACGCGATTTTTTGGTGTCCGACATCCCGAAGGTGCATCAGCGCCTTCTTCAGGGGTTCGTGGTAATTAACGTAGACGGCATCGAATTCATACCCAAACGGATGATACAAAAAAGTGAGCGGATAGCGCCAGGATTTAAGTCTGCGGTAGAGGTCGAGATTGGCGGCACCACCCACGGGATTGACAATCAGCCCATCAGCTTCGCCGGCGGACCAATGCAGCATCGTATTGGCCTCGGTCACCGCGGCTCCGTGCGTAAGTGCAAGCGTGGTGGAATACCCTCCTGCCGTGTTCACGAGATCCACTTGTTCGTAGAACTCGGCATAATTGCTGTTCCCCAGATTTGGAAGAATGATGCCGATGCGCGCGGAGTACCCGCGTTTGAAATTCCGCGCGGCCGGATTGGGACAGTAGCCGATCTCCCGTGCGATGCGAAGGATCTTGTCCCGGGTGGAGTCGCTTATTCCGCCCTGTCCGTTGAAGGCGCGTGAAACGGCGCCTTGCGAGTAACCGGAGAGCTTGACCACGTCACGCACGGTGGGGCGTTGTTCAGTTACCGGTTTAGGTTTACCCATGTCTTACCGCCGCCGGATGAAGCGACTATTCCGCTTATGGATACTAAATCGCATCACGCATGATCAGTCCGCCAGGATCTCTTTTTCTTTGGCGGCCAGGTGGTCGTCGATTTGTTTGACGTATTTGTCGGTGAGTTTTTGCACTTCGTCGAAGCCGAGGTCCCGGTCGTCCTCGGTGATGTCGCCCGCTTTTTCCATGGCTTTGATGGCGTCGTTGGCTTCGCGGCGGATGTTGCGGATGGCGATCCGCTGCTCTTCGGCGTTGCGTCCGGCGATTTTCACCATTTCCTTGCGGCGTTCCCCGCTGAGTTCCGGGACCGGAATGCGGATGATGCGACCGTCGTTCATGGGGGTGACCCCGATGTTGGCGGCCAGAATGGCTTTGTTGATTTCGGGCAGACTGGAGGGGTCGAAGGGGGTGATGACGAGCATGCGGGGCTCGGGGATGGAGATGTTGCCGAGTTGCTGCAGGCGGGTGGGGGAGCCGTAGTAATCCACGGTGATTTTATCCACCATGGCGGGGCTGGCTTTGCCGGTGTTCAGTCCGCCGAATTCCTCCAGCAGAAAGCCGACCGCCTTCTCCATTTTGTCTTCCGCTTCCATCGTGGTCATGTTGATGTCGTCCATGGTTCTCTCCTTCGATCCGTGAGGTTGGGTTTGGCCTTATTCCTGAATGTGGGTGCCGACGGGTTCGCCGTCCACCACCCGCTTCAGTTCGTCGGGTTTGAAAAAATTGAAGACCACAATGGGAATATGATTTTCCTGACACAAGGAAAAAGCGGCGGTATCCATGATTTTCAACTGTTTGGAGATGGCTTCCCGGTAGGTGAGATGCTCATAGCGTTGGGCATCGTCATGTTTCATGGGGTCTTTATTGTAAATGCCGTCGACCTTGGTGCCTTTGAGCAGGCAATCGGCGCCGATTTCGGAGGCGCGCAGGGCGGCGGCGCTGTCGGTGGTGAAAAAGGGGTTGCCGGTGCCGGCGGCGAAAATCACCACCCGGCCCTTGCTCAGGTGACGGGTGGCGCGGCGCACAATAAACGGTTCCGCGACCCGGGGCATGGTGATGGCCGACATCACCCGGGTTTCCACCCCGAGCTGTTCCAGTTTGGCCTGCAGAGCCAGGGAATTGATGCAGGTGGCCAGCATGCCCATGTAATCGCCCTGGGATCGGCTGATTCCGTGTTTTTCTCCCGCCAACCCCCTGTAAATATTGCCTCCGCCCACCACCAGGGCGATTTCGACCCCCCGTTCCTGCACTGCTTTGATTTGACTGGCCACGTCGTGAATCACCTCGGCGTCCAGGTTATAGCCGGTTTTGGGACTGTGCAGGGTTTCGCCGCTGAGTTTCAGCAGAATTCGTTTATATCGGGTGGGGAGTGTGCTCATAATGCCCTTCACTCTACGTGAGACCCCCGCTCCGGGCAATCCAAAACGATCATAAAGAGGGGGGAGAGGGCGATGTTGTCAAAAACGAAAACCCTGTCACATGGTTGCGCGATGGTGCCGGCCAAAAGCATCCCGGCATTTAGGTGTGGCTTCGTTCATCGAGACGTGTATGGACAAACAGATATGAAATGGAAAATCATCAGCGTGGGGAAACCCTCTTTTCCCTGGGTGCGGGAGGGGGTGACCACCTATCTCAAGCGATTGCAGCCTTTTGCTCCGGTGGAACCGGTGCAGATCAGAAAAAACGAGGCGGAAGGATTCATCAAAGCCGCCGGCGATGCGCTGGTGATGGCTCTGGACGAGCGGGGGGAGAGTTTCACCACCGCCGATATGGCCTCGCGGATCCAGACCTGGGAGATGGACCGCATCAAGGAGATCGCGGTGTGGATCGGAGGCGCGGAGGGATTGCCGGACGGACTGCGTGAACGGGCGGACCACTGTTTCTGTCTGGGGCCCCAAACTCTGATGCACGAACTGGCGCTGCTGGTGTGGATGGAGCAGTTGTACCGCATGTACACTTTGATTCAGGATCATCCCTATCATAAATAACGTTGCCCGGGAACGCGGGCATCCTGCCCGGAACATCCAGACAGCTCCAAGAATCCCAAAACAAACCAGTACACTGTAAAGCTTAAAACTTCGCATAGGACCGTGAGATTCCGAGTAGATTTGTACTCCAAAAAAGATAAGGCGATGCATCGCATCGTTGTTCTTTTTTGGG